>NZ_JBFUDK010000006.1:0-274872 GCF_056404755.1 Sphingomonas sp. P2_B6 | reverse complement strand
AAGCAGGAGGAGGTCGACGGTACCGGCTATCGCGACCTCGCCGACGCACGCGAGCGGATCGGGACCTTCATCGAGCAGGTCTACAATCGCCAGCGCCTGCACTCCGCCTTGGCCTACAGGTCGCCCGACGAGTATGAGGAAACCATGCGAAGGGCTGCTGCGCAGCAGCCCTTCAAACAAGCAACCGAGCTCTCTCTAATTAACGTGTCTCACTAAAGGGGGTCACTCCAACCCTGTTATCGGCAGATAACAGGGTGCGAACAGGGAAGGATTTTTTATTTCGCTGTTACGCCAAATTTTGCTGCAGAAATATCATTATATCTCAAGCGCTTAATGATCGTTTCCCTGTTCCTGACTAACAGGGAACGGCTCGCACGGAACAGGGAAGGCCGACCCCGGAACAGGGACGGTTGGCATGAGGCGGGGACAGAAGAAGCGCGCACAGTTGGACCGTCATGGGAAAGAACGGGCCGGGGTCGTGGCGCCCTGGCCGGTATGGACGATGCCCCGATTCGGCGCAGGGTTGAATCGACGCTGCACTTCACGCCCCCCTTCTCGCTGGCGGAAAGGCGGTTGCCCCCTGAGGCCGCCAGTGTCGGGCGACGTTATGAAGAGGTGATTCACGCGAAGGCGGAGATTTACGGTACATCCAGCGATGGGGTGAGTCCTTCCATCGCGCCCGAACAGCGCGCCTTTGCGTGATCGTCGATCCTGTACAGGAGCGAGGCCAGACCGCTTGCCCGCGACCACGCCACCTTGCATGGCGACACAATGCCCGCCTTCACGCTTGCCGCCCTGATGATGATCGCCTCCGGGTCGATCCATGCGGTGGTCAACGCGATCGTGAAGGGCGGGCGGGACAAGGCGGCGGGCCGCGCAGTCACCGACGGGACCAGCGCGCTGATCCTGCTGCCGGCCACCCTGCTCGTGCCGCTGCCGCACGGCGCCTGGGCATATCTCGCGGCAAGCGCGGCGATCCACGGCTTCTATCTCTATTTCCTTGTCCGGGCGTACCAGGCCGGCGATCTCTCCGCGGTCTATCCGGTGCTGCGCGGCACCGCGCCGCTGGTCACCGCGACGGTGACGATCGGCCTGCTCGGCGAACATGCCACGACCGGCCAGATCGCCGGAATCGCACTGATCGGCGGAGCGATGTTCGTGATGATCGCCGGCCGCCACCTCGGCCGCGCGGCGCTGGGATGGTCGCTGCTGACCGGCCTGTGCATCGCCGCCTATACCGTGGTCGACGCGATCGGCGTGCGCGCCGCGCCCAGCGCGACCAGCTATATCGTCTGGGTATTCGTCCAGATGGGCGCGGTGGTCGTCGCGATGTTCGGCCTGCTCTCGCGCGGCACGATGTTCGCCGCCGCCCGCTCGCAGTGGAAGCCGGGGGTGATCGCCGGTGCGCTGTCGATCCTGACCTATGGCCTTGCGCTTGCCGCCTTCGCGCTTGGCCCGACCGCGCCACTCGCCGCGCTGCGCGAGACCGGCATGGTCACGGCGTTGCTCATCTCGATCCTGTTCCTGAAGGAGCGCGCCACCGCCGGCCGGGTGATCGGTGTGTTCGGCATCCTGGGCGGCGCGGCGCTGATCCTGGCGGGGTGAGGGCGGAAGGCGGTGTGACCGGACGTGGTGGAGGCGGGCCGATCCGTTGCCGCCATTCGATGGACTGCGATGAACCTCCGTTCTTGCCAGACGCCTCCCTGTTTCAGCTACGACCCGGGTCGTCGACCGCCTCAGGGGCAATCAGGCGGTCTTCGATTGCCGGCGCCCTGACGTCGAACGGCTCTGGACCGTAAGCGAAGCGCCGCTAGGATCGGCGGAATGGGGGAAGAATCTCAAACCGCGCCACAGCTCGATCCGCTGGCCTATCATCGCCTGATCGTCGATCATCTCCGCGAGAACGAGCCCGAGATCTGGTCGTGGGGCAGCTCGCAGCAGACGCGCGAGGAGCAGGTGCAGGAAATGCGTTCCTACCTGCTGCGCGAAACCTACCGGCTCGACGCGGCGGCGCATCCGGAAGTGCACGAGGATTGCGCCGCAGTGCTCGCGAAGCTGGAAATCGACGCGCCGTTCGCGCTCTATCAGGCAGCGGACGGCGCGATGAACGCCGCGCTCTGCTTCGTGCCGGGCGAAATCCATCTCCTGTTCCACGGCCCGGTGCTCGAGAAGCTGTCACGCGAGGAACGCATCGCTCTGCTTGGGCATGAGCTTGCGCATTACCGGCTCTGGTCGATCGAGGACGGCGCTTTTTATACGGCGGCCACCATCCTCGATCACGCACTGGCCTATCCTGGTGCCGTGCCCGCCCATGTCGAGACCGCGCGTCTGTTCCGTCTGCACACCGAACTCTATGCCGATCGCGGCGGCGCCGTTGCGGCCAATGCGCCCGGACCGGCGATCGCGACATTGGTGAAGACCATGACCGGCCTCACCGCAGTCGATCCCGCCGCCTATCTTCGTCAGGCTGCCGAAGCCGAGAGCCACGCGCGGACATCGCAGGGCGAGACGCATCCCGAAATCTTCCTGCGCGCGCAGGCGCTCGACAAATGGTGGCGTGGCGACGCCGGGTGCGAGGCATGGATCGAAAAGCGCATCCGCGGGCCGCTGTCGCTCAGCGCGCTCGATCTGCCGCGCCAGCACGAGGCGACCGCGGTCACCCGTCGCTTCATCACGCGGCTCGTCGCCGATCCCGCTGCCGACGCCGAGGTCGCCGGCACGCTGGTCCGCCGCTATTTCCCCGATTGGCATCCGGGGGAGGAAGCGATCGAGGACGCCGCCCTGAACGGCGATCAGTTCGACGATTCGTTTCGCGATTATCTGGTTGCGCTCAGCCTCGATCTCGCAATGGCCGATCCAGACAGCCGCGACGCGATGCTGACCGCAGGCGCGCGGCTGGCGTCGAGCTATGACGGCACGGAATCATTCAAGGCGGCGCTCAAGCGCGACCTCAAATTCACCAAGGCGGCGATCGACAGGGTATTCGCGCCGCTGAAGAAGGCCCAGGCATGAGCGAGAGCATATCGGTCACGCTGGGCGAGCGGGTTGCCGAGGGCGGCGCGCTTCCGGCCGAAGACCTGCTCCATGCGATGCTGCCGCTGATGCGCGTGGTGGCGGCGCTGCATGCCGCGGAGCGCGTCGCCGATCTGAGCGCGGACGCCGTGATCGATCCCGGCGACGGCCGGCTGGCGCTGGCGCATCCGGAGGGCCGCCGCCCGAGCTACAATCCGGCGCGCCTGCGCGAGGTGCAGCCGCATGCCGGATCGGCGCTGCGCGTCGTCGGCGAATATCGCGTCGCGACCGAAATCGACATCGGCAGCACGATCGAGGATCTGCGGGCGCGCAGCGACGGTGCCGACGCCGAGTTCAAGCCCGCCTATCTCACCGGCTATCGCGCCTGGGAGCAGGCGATCGGCCATCATGACGAGATGGCCGACATCTTCGTTGTCGGCCTGATCCTCGCCAGCCTTGCGTGCGGGCTCGATTTGCGTGACGACGAAGATGTCGCGCGCTTCTCGGGCTCGCAGGCCAATCTCTTCCGGCTCAATCCGTCACTTCACCCGGTGATCGCCGCGCTGATCGTCGAGATGACCGCGCTCAACCGGCACGAGCGCGCGACCGATCTCGGCACGCTCGCCCGGCGGCTGGAGGAATATCGCGACCAGCCCGCCGCGCTCGACGTCGAGCGCGCGCTGGCCGGTGCGACGGGCGTCAAGGGTCGCCGCGCGGCGGTGCTGGCCCATTTGCGCGACCGCCTGTTCGATCTCTCGCGCCGCAACCGGCTGATCCATTTCCGGCCCACCCAGGCGAGCGTCAATCTCACGGTGGCCAGCGTGCCCGTGGTAATGCGCCTCGAATCGATCCGGGCCGACCAATTATGTACCTGGGACAGCAAGTTTGCCGCCGATGTGCTGAGCGGCAGCCAGATCCCGCTCGCCAAATGGCTGCGCTTCGAGGACCAGCCCTATCTTCCCTCGGCGTTCGACCGGATCATCCAGGAGACCCGGCGCGATCGCGCCGAATATGGCTTCAGCCATTTGCGCCTCGTCGCGGCCTATCTCCACTGGCACAATCTCAAGGAAGCGCCGAACGAGCGCATCCAGTCCCCCTTGCTGTGGCTGCCGGTCGAAGTAACGAAGAAGAAGGGCGTTCGCGACCAGTATCTGCTGCGCTGCCCCGGTACCGAGGCCGAGTTCAATCCGGCGCTGCGCCACTATCTGCGTCAGCTCTACGACATCCAGTTGCCCGAGACGGTCGATCTCGCGCGCACCTCGATCGAGCAAGTCCATGCCGACATCGCCGCGCAGATCCATCGTGGCGAACCCGGCGTTACCCTGTCGGTGACCGACAAGCCGCAGATCGAGCTGATCCATCAAAAGGCAGTGCAGCGGCTCAAGCTGTTCCAGCGCCGCAAGCAGCGGACCGCCCGGGCGGACGGTGTCGCGCGGCCCGATTTCAGTTACGAGCGCGACGATTACCGCCCGCTGGGGCTGGCATTGTTCGAGAAATATGTGCGCCCCGCGCCGCTTCCGCAGCGGCTGGCCGTCGGCGGGCGGATGCCGCCACGGCCGGATCGGATGGTGGCGGGCGGCGATGCCGAAGCGCTGACCTATGCGCTCGCGAGTGGTGAGGGCCATCGCTACAAATGGGAGATCGATCTCACCCAGGTTACGCTGGCCAACTTCAACTACAAGAAGATGTCGCTGGTCCGGGACTATAACCAGCTGATCGACGACAGCACGCCACCGCCGGCGTTCGACCGGATCTTCTCGATCGACCCACGCGAACTCGAAGCGGAAGCCCCACCGCCGCTGCCGATCGCCGAGCTCAACGGCGTGGTCCCGGCCGATGCGACGCAGGACGCTGCGGTCGCGATGGCGCGGACGGGCCGCAGCTTCATCATCCAGGGCCCTCCGGGTACCGGCAAGTCGCAGACGATCACCAATCTGATCGCCGATTACGCCGCGCGCGGAAAGCGCGTGCTGTTCGTCTGCGAGAAGCGCGCCGCGCTCGACGTGGTGTTCAACCGCCTGCGGTCGGCCGGACTCGACCGGCTCGCCTGCCTGATCCATGATTCACAGGAAGACAAGAAGGCGTTCGTCCTCGATCTCAAGGACAGTTACGAGCGCTGGACGACGCGCGAAGACGGGCTGGATGCCCTTCAGTCGGCGCGTACCCGCACGCTCGATGCGCTGGCGCGCCACCTCCAGCGCATCGCCGCGTTCGAGGCCGCCGCCAGCCATGTCCCGGAGATGACCGGGGCGAGCGTGCGCGCCATCGTCCGCCGCCGCGCCGCGTTGCCAGGCGCCAGCCCCCTTGGCCCGGCATCGCGTGAGCGGCTGCCGCTGCTTGCCGAATGGGATGCCGGTCGCACGCTCGCCGATCGGATTCATCGCACGGTGATGGAGAACTTCGGGCTGACCAGCCTCGCCGGCCACTCCTTTTCGCGCCTCGCCCCGGCGATGGTCGCGAGTGAGCGTGCCTATGCGGAAGTCGATGCGGCGCTGGAGGAAGCCGAGCGCCTGCTCAACGCACTCGACGCAGCGCTGGAAGACGATACGACGTTGCTGTCTCCCGAAACGCGCCTCGCCGATGCGCTGGTGCTGGTGCGCGCGGCGGGGCAGGCAGTGGACACCAATCTGGCTGGCAATCTGGCGCTGCTCGATCCGGGATCCGCATTATCGAACGATTTCGCGAGCGGGCGCGCCGCACTCGATCGCGCGCATGCCGAGGCCGAAGCTGCGGCCGAGGCGGCGGCCAACTGGCGCGAGCCGCTCACGCCCGAAGACACCGATGCCGCGCTCGACCAGGCGCGGCGGCAGGAAGGATCATTCTTCAAGTTCCTGAGCGGCACCTGGCGCCGCCTGAAGAAGACGGTTCGCGAGCGCTACGATTTTTCCGCGCATGCCGTCGAGCCCAGCGTCGTGACGGTTCTCGAACGCCTCGCCGCGCGTCACACGACCCTCGCCGCCGAGGCCGCTGCGCGACGGGCGCTCGCGCAGCGTTTCGCGACCACCGATGCCGATCGCCTGGCGGCGGCGCGCGATGCATGGATCGGGACAACCGCCCCGATGATGCGCACGCTGATCGGCCATGTTCGCACAGCGGCGGACCCCGTGGCGCTCATCGCCCGCGAAGCCGCGTCCGCCGGCCGGATCGAGGCACTGGCCGCGCTTTGCGACCGGTTTCTCCTTGCCGCGGACGACATGCCGATCGGCGCGCTGGCCGAAGCGATGCGCGACATGCGCGAGGGGCTGGAGGAGCTTCCCGACCTGCTCCCGCTACTGGCCGCGGCCGACAAGGCCGGGCCACGGATGGCCTTCGCCATTCGCAATCTTGCCCTGACGCCCGAGGCGATCGAGGCGCAGGTCCTGGAAGAAGCTTTCGCCCGCATCTTGCGCGAAGAGCCGGCGCTGCAGCGCTTCGACGCAGCCGAGCTCGCGTCCAGCGCTCGCCGCGCCGCGCGGGCGCGAACCCTGCTCCAGGCCGACAACAGCGCCACGATCCTCGCCATCAACCAGCGCAATTTCCGCGGCCATGTAAAGCGCTCGACCCTGTCGGTGACTCAGCTCGACGCGGCGGGGCGCGAGTTCAAGAAACTCTATTCGACCGGCCGCCGCGAACTGGAGCACGAGTTCGGCAAGGCGATGCGCTACCGTTCGATCCGCGATCTTTCGGACGACGAAACCGGCGCGGTGGTGATCGATCTCAAGCCGATCTGGCTGATGAGCCCCTTGTCGGTGTCCGACACGTTGCCACTCCATTCCGAGCTGTTCGACGTCGTGATCTTCGACGAGGCGAGCCAGATCCCAACCGAGGAAGCCGTGCCGGCGCTTTCGCGGGCGCCGCAGGTGATCGTGGTCGGCGACGAGATGCAGCTTCCGCCGACCAGCTTCTTCGCCTCCGCCCGCGACGAGGATGAGATGCAGGTCACCGCACAGGAAGATGGCGAGACCGTCGCGATCATCCTCGATGCCGACAGCCTGCTCAATCAGGCCGCGCGCAGCCTGCCGGCGACCTTACTCGCCTGGCATTATCGCAGCCGGTCCGAAGCGCTGATCAGCTTCTCCAACGCGGCTTTCTATGACGGCCGCCTGATCACCATCCCTGATCTTGCCATCGCCGATTCCTCGAACCCGCCCGAGCCGCTTCGCTCGGACGATCCCGCATCGGCATCCGCCGCGGTCAACCGCATGCTGGCGCGCGCGATCAGCTTCCATCCGGTCGCCGATGGCCTCTACGAAAAGCGCATCAACGATCCCGAGGCCCGGCTGATCGCCGCCATGGTCCGCGACCTGCTGTTCCGCGAGACCGGGCTCAGCATCGGCATCGTCGCCTTTTCCGAAGCGCAGCAGACCGAGATCGAGGCGGAACTCGATGCGCTTGCCGCGGAGGACAAGGCTTTCGCGGCGCGGCTCGAGGCCGAATATGTCCGTGAGGACGACGGCCAGATCAATGGCCTGTTCGTCAAGAATCTGGAGAATGTGCAGGGCGACGAGCGCGACGTGATCCTGCTCAGCATCTGCTATGCGCCCGACGCCAACGGGCGCATGGCGATGAACTTCGGCCCGATAAACCAGCGGGGCGGCGAGAAACGACTGAACGTCATCTTCAGCCGCGCCCGCCATCATATGGCGGTGGTTTCGACCATCCGCGCCGAGGCTATCACCAATATTCACAATGACGGCGCTCGCGCACTGCGCACCTTCCTGTCCTTTGCAGAGGCGCAGGCGTGCGGGGATACGAACCACGGCCAGACGGTGCTCGCGACGCTCAATCCCGAAGCGCAGCGCATCTTCGCACGTGCCGCGCCCGATGATGCGCTGCGCGACGCCATCGCCGCCGCACTTACCGCGCGGGGCCATAAGGTCCGCACGCATGTCGGTAGCGCGAGCTTTCGTTGCGATCTCGCGATCCTGGCGCCGGGCGGCAACCGCTATCTGCTCGGCATCCTGCTCGACGGCAACGGCGGTGGCGCGCTCGAGGACCGTTATGTCTTCCAGCCCGCGATCCTGCGGACTTTCGGCTGGAAGGTGATCGACGTGCCCGCGCACAGCTGGCTCCGCGATTCCGGAGCGGTGATCGCCCAGATCGAGGCTGCGCTGCGCCGCGACTCCGCAGAGGAAGACGACGATCCCTTCGAGGGCGTGGCGATGGCGGGGCACGTCGT
The DNA here is from genome assembly GCF_056404755.1 of Sphingomonas sp. P2_B6. Classification (NCBI taxonomy): domain Bacteria; kingdom Pseudomonadati; phylum Pseudomonadota; class Alphaproteobacteria; order Sphingomonadales; family Sphingomonadaceae; genus Sphingomonas; species Sphingomonas sp. P2_B6. Next base: position 266,702 of record NZ_JBFUDK010000006.1, on the reverse strand, counting down.
GAGCGCGCCCGAGCCCGACGCGTCGGCGCCGGCCGAACCCGACCCCGAACCTTCAACCGCAGGCTTCAGCGAATTTCGTTTTCAGCAGGGCAGTTCCGACAAATTCTGGAAGATCGCGGTGTCCGAGGGCGAGGTGGTGGTCATCTTCGGGCGCATCGGCACCAAGGGCAGTACCGTGACCAAGACCTTCGAAACGCCAGAGCGCGCCAAGCGCGAAGCTGCCAAGCTGATCGCGGAGAAAGTCCGGAAAGGGTATCTGGAGCTTTAACGGCGGCTATTCCCAACTTCCGATCCGGCCCGATAGGCTCGTCGGGAGAGCAAGGAAGCGGCCGATTACTTCGTCCAGCCGGCGAGCCAGTCGGCGAGCGCCTGGGGCGTCATGCTGCGGGCATCGGCCAGCGCGGCGGTATGGCCCTGGTTGACCAGCCGATCAGTGCGCGGATCGACGATCAGCAGGCTCGGCACGCCTTCCAGCCGATCCCTGATGCCGTAATGCGCCGGGATGTCGAGATTCCTGTCGAACCGGCCGACATCGACGACCGCCACCTCATAATGGGCGGCGACGAATTTGCGGAGCTGGGGAATGTCCATCGTGCCGGCGAGCAACCGGCAATCGAGGCACCAGTTGCCGCCCAGATCGATCAGCAGCAGCTTGTGCCTGGCCCTGGCGCGCGCCTTGGCCGCCGCGACCACGGCCTGGGCATTGGCCTGTTCGTCATAGGGAAGCGGCAGCGGTTTGGCGAGCTGCTCGAAGCTGGCGACCGGCACAAGGGGCGCGCTTGCGGCACCGACAGGTGCGGCCAGCGCCAGGGAGAGCAGGGCGACAAGGGGTGCGCGCATGACCGTCCCTCAATTCATAGTGATTCACTATGAATTAACGACGACTCGCGCTGTAAAACAATAAAGAAAAACCCGGCACGCCCAAAGGCATGCCGGGTCTTGATCGTGTCGCCTCGGGAAAAGGTTTTGGCCTGAGCCCTTATGCGATGGAGGTGAGGTTCACCGCCGCGTACTTGCCGCGACGATCGACCTCGAGCTCGAATTCGAGCCGGTCGCCCTCGTTGAGGCTGGTCATGCCGCCGCGTTCGACCGCGGAAATGTGCACGAACGCATCGGGCTGGCCATCGTCGCGCTGAATGAAGCCGAAGCCCTTCATCGCGTTGAAGAACTTGACGGTACCCGTCGCCTTCTCGCCCGTCAGCTGACGCGCCGGGCCTGCGCCGCCGGCGGGTGCACCACCGCGCGGGCCGCCCGGACCTGCCGCGTCACGGTCGCGCGGCGGGCCGCGGTCAGTGACGGGAAGAGGCTCGCCCTCGATCTTGAGATCAGTCGCCGAGATGCGGCCGCCACGATCGACCAGGGTGAAGCCGAGCGGCTGACCCTCGGCCAGACCGGTCAGGCCAGCCTGCTCGACCGCGGAAATGTGCACGAACACATCCTCGCCGCCATCGTCGCGAACGACGAAGCCGAAGCCCTTCTGCCCGTTGAAGAATTTGACCACGCCGGTGCCTTCGCCGACAACCTGCGGGGGCATGCCGCGGCCACCGCCGCCAGCACCACCGCCGCCGAAGCCGCCACCGCCGCCGCTGCGGAAACCACCGCCACCGCCACCGCCGCCGAAACGATCGCCGCCGCCGCCGAAGCGGTCACCACCGCCACCGAAACGATCGCCGCCGCCACCGAAACGGTCACCACCGCCGAAGCCGCCGCCACCGAAATCGTCACCGCCGAAACCGTCGCGCTTGTCGCGGCCACGCCCACCGCGATCCCCGCGGCGTCCTTTATCGAAACTCATGCCCTGTTCGTCTTCCCGGCTCGCCCAAATCGCCATGTCAACACGCCCGCGCTGGACGAAAAGCGCGGTTGTTCGAACGCCAAACCTATCGCGTCACCGAGTCGGTGTAGCGTAATTCCCTCTGGGCTGCGAATAAATTCGTCCGAATTGCGGCAGGCCTTGCTTGCTTAGCGACGGGTGAGGCGGCAGAGCCACACTATGTCGATTATCACGCTCTTTTCGGACCCCGCCACCTGGGCGGCGCTGGCCACCCTGATCGTGATGGAGGTGGTGCTCGGCATCGATAATCTCATCTTCATCTCGATCCTGTCGAACAAGCTGCCCGAGAGCCAGCGCGTGAAGGTGCGCCGAGTCGGCATCAGCCTGGCGCTGGTGCTGCGTCTCGGCCTGCTGTCCACCATCGCCTGGATCGCCAGCATGACCGTGCCGGTGTTCGACCTGGGGCTGACCGGGGGACTCGATTCGCACGGCGAACCGAGCTTCGAGACGGCCTTTTCGATCCGCGACCTGATCCTGATCGCCGGGGGCCTGTTCCTGCTGTGGAAAGCGACCAAGGAAATCCATCACAGCGTCGACCCCGACGAATCGGGGTCGACGCTCGACAAGAAGGGCCGGGCGGTGATGAGCTTCTGGTCGGCGATCATCCAGATCCTGCTGCTCGACATGGTGTTTTCGATCGATTCGATCCTGACCGCGATCGGCATGACCGACGATCTGCCGGTGATGATCATCGCCGTGGTCATCGCGGTCGGCGTGATGATGTTCGCGGCCAACCCGCTCGCCAATTTCATCGCGCGCAACCCGACGGTGGTGATGCTCGCGCTCGGCTTCCTGCTGATGATCGGCGCGGTGCTGATCGCCGATGGCTTCGGCGTGCATGTGCCCAAGGGTTATATCTACAGCGCGATGGCCTTTTCGGCGGGCGTCGAATCGCTGAACATCTGGTCGCGCAAGGCCCGCGAGCGGAAGAAGACCGGCGGCGGCGGGCATTGAGCATGAGCCCGTTCGCGTCTAGGCGGGCGTCATGACCGTTCATCTGCACGAAGAAGACATTCCCGCCGGCCTGTTCGAACCGGGCGTCGACATCGCCGTCGATACCGAGACCATGGGGCTGATCACGCCGCGCGACCGGCTGTGCGTCGTCCAGCTTTCCGATGGCGGGCCGGACGAGCATCTCGTGCGCTTTTCCCCCGGCAGCGACTATGCCGCGCCCAATCTGCGCGCGCTGCTCGCCGACCGGGACCGGGTGAAGCTGTATCATTTCGCGCGTTTCGATCTCGCCGCGATCAAGCATTATCTCAAGGTGGAGGCGGCGCCTGCCTATTGCACCAAGACCGCGTCGCGGCTGGTGCGCACCTATACCGACCGGCACGGCCTGAAGGAGCTGGTGCGCGAGCTGCTCGCCCAGGACATCTCCAAGGCGCAGCAATCGTCCGACTGGGGCGGCCCGGTCCTGTCCGACGCGCAGAAGGACTATGCCGCATCCGACGTGCGCTTCCTGCACAAGCTGCGCGAGGAACTCGACCGCCGTCTCGCCCGCGAGGGCCGGGCCGCGCTTGCCCAGGCCTGTTTCGACTTCCTGCCGGCGCGCGCCGATCTCGATCTGGCGGGCTGGCCCGAGATAGACATCTTCGCTCATGTCTGAGGTGGCGGCCAGCGTCCGCTCGGCGCGGCAGATCTGGGCGGCGCCCGGGAGCAGCCACGACCGGGTCGTGAGCAGCCTGCGCATCGTGCTGCCGCTGATGATCGGTGTGCTCTCCGCTTTCCTCGTGATGATGCCGCTCGCCGGCAGCGGCGATGTCAGCTTCCTGCTCGACAAGAACAAGGTCGACGTCGCCAAGGAGCGGCTGCGCCTCCAGTCGGCGACCTATCGCGGCGAGGACGGCAAGGGCCAGCCCTTCGCGCTCAACGCCGGATCGGCCGTGCAGAAGAGTTCCGCCGAGCCGATCGTGCAGCTCAGCCAGCTCTCGGCCGAGATCGGGCTGGCCGACGGGCCGGCGCGGCTCGTCGCCGACCGCGGCCGCTACAATATGGACAGCCAGCAGGTCATGGTCGACGGCCCGGTCCGCTTCAACACGACCGACGGCTATCAGCTCGACACGCATGACGCGACGGTCGATCTGAAGTCGCGCCGGCTGCAGAGCGGCGGCGCGGTGACCGGCAAGGTGCCGCAGGGCAATTTCAGCGCCTCGCGCCTGACCGCCGACCTCGAGAACCATATCGTCAAACTTGACGGTAACGCCCGCTTGCGGATCGTGCCGCGAAGGGCGAGATAGGCGAACCATGGCCATGATGACCCGCCTCCTCGCGCCTTGCGCGCTGTTCCTCGCCTCGGGCGCGGCCGCGCAGAGCCACAATTCGGCGGCGCCGATCGACTTCGGCGCTGACCATATCGAGCTGCAGGACAAGGCGAATCGCGCGATCCTGACCGGTAATGTCTCGGTCCGCCAGGCCGAGATGACGCTGAATTCGGCGCGGATGACGGTCGCCTATACCGGGCAGGTGGTCGACGGATCCCCCCAGGTCTCGCGCCTCGACGCGGCGGGCGGCGTCACCGTGACCCGGCCGCAGCAGACCGCGCGCAGCCAATATGCGGTCTATGATCTCAACCGCCGGGTAATCACCATGCTGGGCGGCGTCTCGCTCCTCCAGGGCGGCAACACCGTCAATGGCGGGCGGCTGACGATCAATCTCGATACCGGGCGTGCCGTGATCGACGGGTCGGCGGTCGGCGGCGGCGGCGCCGCATCGGGCACGACGACGAGCCGCGGCGGGCGGGTGACCGGCACTTTCTCGGTGCCGAAGCGGAACTAGGCTCCCGCGGGCGTTTCTCTCAAGTCGAAGATGAGGTTCGCGCGGAGACGCGGAGGCGCAAAGAGGGTGCGGCGCCGGCACCGATCTGCCCGATCTCCTTTGCGTCTTCGAACGCTGCGCTTCTTCGGAATTTCTCTGCGCCTCCGCGCCTCCGCGCGAATCCTGTCTCGATCTGCCTGCGCTGCGTCCTGGGTGATGATCAGCGGCAAGGGGGCTTGATTTTAGACGTTTCGCCAGCGTTTTTTCGTCGCCTTGCCGCTCGCCCCTTCCCTTGTCCGGGCGTCTGGTGCAGGGATTTTTCCGCAACGTCATGCACAAAGCCTGCCAAACACCGTTCGGGCAGGCTTCCTGCTGACCATCCGATGCGAGCACGGGACGCAGAATGACCGATGTGACCACCCTCGATGACGTCGAGCCGATCGCCGAAGCGCCGGTGATGAAGGGCCTGTCGGTCGTCTCCATCGCCAAATCCTATGACAAGCGCGTCGTGCTGTCCGACGTCTCGGTGTCGGTCGGGCAGGGCGAGGTGATCGGCCTGCTCGGGCCCAACGGCGCGGGCAAGACGACCTGCTTCTATTCGGTGATGGGGCTGGTGAAGCCCGATTCGGGCCGGATCATGCTCGACGGCGACGACATCACCGGCCTGCCCATGTATCGCCGCGCGATCCTGGGCCTGGGCTATCTGCCGCAGGAGACGTCGATCTTCCGCGGGCTCACGGTCGAGAAGAACATCCTGACCGTGCTGGAACTGGCCGAGCCCGATCCGGCGGCGCGCCAGACCAGGCTCGACACGCTGCTGGAGGAATTCGGCCTGACCCGGCTGCGCGACGCGCCGGCGATGGCGCTGTCGGGCGGCGAACGCCGCCGTGCCGAGATCGCCCGCGCGCTGGCGGCCGACCCGTCGATCATGCTGCTCGACGAGCCCTTTGCCGGCATCGACCCGCTGTCCATCGCCGACATCCGCGACCTGATCTGCGAGCTGAAGAAGCGCGGCATCGGCGTGCTGATCACGGACCATAATGTCCGCGAGACGCTCGAGATCGTCGACCGCGCCTATATCATCTATGACGGCCGCGTGCTGTTCACCGGCTCGCCGGAAGAGCTGGTCGCCGACGCCAATGTCCGCCGGCTGTATCTGGGCGAGGGTTTCTCGCTCTAGCGCGTCATGAGTCTCGCCCCGCGCCTCGATCTGCGCCAGTCGCAATCGCTGGTGATGACGCCGCAGCTGCAGCAGGCGATCCGCCTGCTCGCGCTGTCGAATCTCGAGGTCGAGGGGTTCATCGCCGAGGAGATCGAGAAGAATCCCCTGCTCGAATCGAGCGCGCCCGAGGATGACGGCCCGACGCTGGAGCGCGACGCCCCACCGGAGCCGCGCGACGAGCCGGCCAGCGCCGACGAGTTGCTGATGGGCGGCGACAGCACCGGCGAGGCATCGCTCGACGTCGATTTCAACGCCGAGAGCTTCCATCATGACAGCCCGGCCGATTGCGGCGGCATGGACGGATCGCTCGGCCTGAACGGCAGTGGCGGCGGGGCGATGGGCGAGGACGGGCCCGATCTCGACGGCTTCGCCGATACCGGCCTGAGCCTTGCGGATCACCTGCTCGCCCAGGCGGGGCCCGTGGTCGAGGGCCCCGACATGTTCATCGCGGCGCATCTGATCGATCAGATCGACGAGGCGGGCTATCTCACCGTGCCGCTGCTCGAGGTCGCCAACCGGCTGGGCGTTCCGCTTGTCCGGGTCGAGCAGGTGCTAGGGCTCATCCAGACTTTCGATCCGACCGGTGTCGGCGCGCGCTCGCTGTCCGAATGCCTCGCGCTCCAGGCGAAGGAAGCGGACCGCTACGATCCGTGCATGGCGCGGCTGATCGACAATCTGGAGCTGGTCGCGCGCGGCGACATGGCGCGGCTCCGCCGGATCTGCGACGTCGATGACGAGGATCTGGCGGACATGATCCGCGAACTGCGCAACTACGACCCCAAGCCCGGCTGCCGTTATGGCGGGGAAGCGATGCAGGCAGTGGTGCCCGACATCTTCGTCGCCAAGCGCAAGACCGGCTGGGCGATCGAGATCAACGCGGCAACTCTGCCGCGCCTGCTGGTCAATCGCGGTTATTATGTCGAGCTGTCCGCCGGGCAGCAGGACAGGGCGTCCAAGGCCTGGCTGTCGGAATGCCTGGCCAGCGCCAACTGGCTGGTCAAGGCGCTCGACCAGCGCCAGCGCACCATCATCAAGGTCGCGAGCGAGATCGTGAAGCAGCAGGAAGCGTTCTTCGTGCACGGCGTATCGCAGCTGAAGCCGATGACCCTGCGCCAGGTGGCGGACGCGATCGAGATGCACGAATCGACCGTGAGCCGGGTGACCAGCAACAAATATCTGAGCTGCGCGCGCGGCCTCTACGAGCTGAAATATTTCTTCACCTCGGCGATCCAGTCGTCGGACGGCGGCGACGCGGTGTCCGCCCAGGCCGTGAAGAGCGCGATCCGCGCGCTCATCGCAGCGGAGGAGCCCAAGGCGATCCTGAGCGACGACACGCTGGTCGAGCTGCTCAACGCCAAGGGCTTCGACATCGCGCGGCGCACCGTGGCGAAATATCGCGAGGCGCTCGGCATCGGCAGCTCGGTGCAGCGGCGGCGGCAAAAGGCGCTTGAGGGCGTGGGATAGGCCCGTTGGTCGGCGCGCTGGACGATGATTGGCGCCAAGAAGAGACAAGAGAGGAGAGCGCCATGATCATCGTCACGGGAAGCGTCACCGCACGGCCCGATTCGTTCGAGGAGCTGCGCCAGGCGAGCCTGGACCATGTCCATCGCTCGCGCACCGAGCCGGGCTGCATCAGCCATTCGGTGCAGGTCGATTGCGAGGATTCGATGCGGCTGTTCTTCTTCGAGCGGTGGAGCGACATGGATGCGCTGAAGACGCATTTCGTCCAGCCCGGTTCGGTCCAGTTCATCGCCGCGGTCCGCCGGCTCGCCGCGTCGAGCGAGAGCATATCGATGTACGAGGCAAGCCCGGCGGGCTGAGGCGGATCAGTCGTCCTCGTCCTCATAGCCGAGCAGCGCCAGCGCGCGCGCCTTGATCTGGCGGGTCATGCACCAATGGACCAGCGCCTCTTCCCGGCCATGCGTGACCCAGACTTCGCGGGGCGCGATCTCGGTGAGCGTATCGGTCAGCTCGTCCCAGTCGGCATGGTCGGAGAGGATCAGCGGCAGCTCGACATTGCGCTGCACCGCGCGCTGGCGGACACGCATCCAGCCCGAGGCCATGGCGGTGATCGGATCGGGCAGCCGCCGCGACCAGCGATCGTTGAGCGCGCCGGGCGGTGCCATGACGATCCGGCCTTTCAGCTCGGCCTTGGGCACCCCCGTCGCCGGGCGCAGCTCGCCCAGCGTGACGCCGTGTGCGACATAGAGATCGCACAGCCGCTGAAGCGCGCCGTGGAGATAGATCGGATCGTCGAACCCCCGCGCGCGCAGCTCGGCGATCACGCGCTGCGCCTTGCCCAAAGCATAGGCACCGACCAGCACGCAGCGATCGGGATTGGCGTGGAGCGCGGCGGTGAGCTTGTCGATCTCGTCGCCGGTATCGGGGTGGCGGAACACCGGCAGGCCGAAGGTCGCCTCGGTGACGAACACGTCGCAGGCGACCGGCTCGAACGGCGCGCAGGTCGGGTCGGGGCGGCGCTTGTAATCACCCGAGACGACGATGGTCTCGCCGCGATGCTCGAGCACGATCTGCGCCGAGCCCAGGACATGGCCGGCGGGCACGAAGCGGATATCGACCTCGCCCAAACGCATCGACTCGCCATAGGCGACCGGGTGGCCGGCCTGGGGGCCGTAGCGCGTCTCCATGATCGCCAGCGTCTCGGGCGTGGCCCAGACCGCCTCATGGCCGCCGCGCGCGTGATCGGCATGGCCGTGGGTGACGAGCGCCTTGGGCGTGGGGCGCGAGGGATCGATCCACGCATCGGCGGGCTTCACATAGATGCCGTGGGGTTGCGGATCGATCCAGTCGCCGAGTTTCGCCATCGTGCCTATATGGATGGGATGACCTTGAGTTCCCAGTGACGGATCTTCCCGCCCCCCTTGCCAACTGGTTCGCGACGCGTGGCTGGGCGCCGCGGAGCCATCAGCTCGACATGCTCGAGGTCGGCCGCGCGGGGCGGCACGGTCTGCTCGTCGCGACGACCGGCGCGGGCAAGACGCTGGCCGGTTTCCTGCCGACCTTGGCAGAGCTGATCGAATCGCCGACCGAGGGCCTGCACACGCTGTACGTCTCGCCGCTCAAGGCGCTGGCGGTCGATGTGCAGCGTAACTTGCTAGCCCCAGTCGAGGAGATGGGCCTCGACATCCGCATCGAGACGCGCACCGGCGATACCTCGAGCGACCGCAAGGCACGGCAGCGCATCCGCCCGCCGCAGATCCTGCTGACCACACCCGAATCGCTCAGCCTGTTGCTGTCCTATCCCGACAGCATGCTGATGTTCGAGGGGCTGAAGACGATCGTGGTCGACGAAGTGCACGCGTTCGCCACGGGCAAGCGCGGCGATCTGCTGTCGCTGTGCATGGCGCGGCTGCAGCGGCTCGCGCCGGGGCTGCGCCGGGTGGCGCTGTCGGCCACGGTCGCCGATGCCGATGGCTATCGCGCCTGGCTCGCGCCCGACGGCGATATCGACCAGGTGACCCTGGTGCAGGGCGAGCCCGGCGCCGACCCCGACATCGCCATCCTGCTGCCCGAGGGCAGGGTGCCCTGGGCGGGCCATTCGGGGCGTTATGCCGCCGAGCAGGTGATGGCCGAGATCGAGACTCACCGAACCTCGATCGTGTTCTGCAACACCCGCAGCCTGGCCGAGCTGATCTTTCAGGACCTGTGGAAGGTCAACGAGATGCAGCTGCCGATCGGCATCCATCATGGCAGCCTGTCACTCGAGGCGCGGCGCAAAGTGGAAGGCGCGATGGCGGCGGGCAAGCTGCGCGCGCTGGTCGCGACCGCCAGCCTCGATCTCGGGGTCGACTGGGGCGATGTCGATTGCGTGATCCAGATGGGCGCGCCCAAGGGATCGTCGCGGCTGCTGCAGCGCATCGGCCGGTCCAACCACCGGCTCGACGAAGCCTCGGAAGCCGTGATCGTGCCCGGCAATCGCTTCGAATATCTCGAGGCGCGCGCCGCGCTCGACGCGGTGGTGGCGGGCGAGCTCGATCCCGACATCTTCCGCGCCGGCGCGCTCGACGTGCTCGCGCAGCATATCATGGCCTGTGCCTGCGCCGCGCCCTTCCGGCAGGAGGAGATGCTCGACGAAGTGCGATCCGCCCTGCCCTATTCGGCACTCGATACCGAGACGTTCGAGCGCGTGCTCGGCTTCATCCGCGACGGCGGCTATGCCCTGAAGGCGTATGAGAAGTTCAAGCGGCTGACTCAGGACAAGGACGGGACGTGGCGCGTCAGCCACCCCAGCTTCGTCGCGCAGCACCGCCTCAACGCGGGGATCATCGTCGAGGCGACGATGCTGACGGTGCGGTTCCGCAACGGCCGCACGCTCGGCAAGGTCGAAGAGGCGTTCGCTGCCTCGATGCGCCACGGCGACACCTTCTTTTTCGCGGGCATGAGCCTGGAGGTGGAGAAGATCGACACCGAGGATCTGATCGTCCGGGCGACCTCCAAGCCCGCGCGCATCCCGACCTATGGCGGCGCGCGCATGCCGATCTCGACCAACCTCGCCGACCGGGTGCGCGGCTTCCTGGCCGACCCCGCGGAGTGGCCGCGCTTTCCGGCGGATGTGCGCGAATGGCTCGAGGTTCAGTCGTACCGCTCGAAGCTGCCGACGCCGGGGCAGCTGCTGGTCGAGACCTTCCCGCGCGAGGGGCGGCACTACATGGTCGTCTACAGCTTCGAAGGGTGGAACGCGCATCAGTCGCTCGGCATGCTGCTGACGCGGCGGATGGAGACCCAGGGGTACAAGCCGCTCGGCTTCGTCGCGTCGGATTATTCGATCGCCTGCTATTCGCTCGACCCCGTGACCGATCCCGCCGCCCTGCTCTCGCCCGACATATTGGAGGACGAGTTCGTCGACTGGGTGCAGAGCTCGGCGCTGCTCAAGCGCGCCTTTCGCGAGGTCGCGGTGATCGGCGGGCTGGTCGAGCGCCAGCATCCGGGCAAGCGCAAGACCGGCAAGCAGGTCACTTTCTCGACTGACCTGATCTACGATGTGCTGCGCAAATATGAGCCGAGCCACTTGCTGCTCCAGGCCGCCTGGGCGGATGCGCGCGCCAAGATGACCGATGTCGGCCGCCTGGCCGACCTGCTCGACCGCGCGGCGGAAACGATGCTGCATGTCGATCTCGACCGCGTCTCGCCACTTGCCGTGCCGGTGCTGACCCTGATCGGGCGCGAGCGCATCGCGATGGGGCTGGCCGACGACGCGCTGCTGATCGAAGCCGAGTCGCTCGCGGCGGAGGCAATGCGGCTGGAGTGATCTCGTCCGCTGAACGTCCCATTTTTGCGGTCGAATAGCCCCTTGTTGAAGGTCCGCAACGGGCGTAACCTTGTCTCATGCGCGGAATAACCGCCCTTGCCATCGCTATCTCGGCCGCCGCCCCAGGGGCGTTGCCTGCGCGACAGGGCGAGCTCCCTCGGGCGCCGACCGAAACCACCCTCGCCTTCGACGATTCGGCCGAGCGGATGACGGTGCCGGTCACCATCGGCGCCACCGGGCCCTATTCCTTCATCATCGATACCGGCGCCGAGCGCACGGTGATCTCGCGCGAGCTCGCTGCCACGCTCGGCCTGTCGCGGGGCCCGGACGTGCGGATGACCGCGATGACCGGCACGAGCAATGTCGGCACGGTGGTGATCCCGTCACTCAACGTCAGCAATATCGCGAGCCAGCCGATCGAGGCGCCCGCGCTCTATTCCGCGCATCTCGGCGCGCCGGGCATGCTCGGCATCGACACGCTGAGCGGCCATGCGCTGTCGATCGATTTCGAGACCAACCGCATGACCGTGCGACCATCGACCAAGCGCAACCGCCCGACGGTCAGCAATGGCGACATCGTGGTTCGTGCACGGAGCCTGTACGGCCAGCTGATCGTCACCCAGGCCTATTACAAGGGCCGGCGCGTCAGCGTGATCATCGACACCGGATCCTCGGTCAGCATGGGCAATTCGGCGTTGCGCGCGCGGATGCGCAGCGAGCTGAAGACACCGCTGCCGATCACGCTGACCAGCGTGACGGGCGATACGCTGGTCGCCGACTATACCCAGGCGACCCGCCTCGACATCGGCGGCGTCACCTTCAACCATCTGCCGATCGCCTTTGCCGATGTCGCGCCGTTCCGCCGGTTCGGCCTGACCGACCAGCCCGCCTTGTTGCTCGGCATGGATGCGCTGCGCCTGTTCCGGAAAGTCGATGTCGATTTCGCCAATCGCGAGGTCCGGTTCGCGCTGCCCAAGGGCTATCGCTACAATGGCTTTTGAGCCGCCTGCCAGTCCTCGCAGGGGCGGATACGCGTGGGGCGTGCGCCGGCTGATCCTTCCGCTCCTCGCCATCACCGCCGCGTCGCCCGGCGCCTCCGTCGCGCAGGACCCGGACGCGCCGCCGCCACCGCAGAAGGTGACGGTCCTCGACTTTGCCAACATGCAGGACCGGATGACCGTTCCCGTCTCGATCGGCAGCGACGGCCCCTATCATTTCGTCGTCGACACCGGCGCGCAGCGCACCGTCATCTCGCGCGAGCTCGCCAGCCGCCTGGGCCTGGTACCGGGCAAGAATGTCCGTCTCACCGCGATGACCGGATCGGCCGATGTCGGTACCGTCATGATCCCGATGCTGAGCGTGAGCACGATCGCCGGATCCAGCATCGAGGCGCCATCGCTCGAATCGCGCAATCTCGGCGCGCCCGGCATGCTCGGGCTGGATACGCTGCAAGGCCATGCGCTGACGATCGACTTCATCAAGGACGTGATGACGCTGAGCCCATCGACCAGACGCAAAAGGAGCCTTGCCCCGAGGCACGGCGAAGTCGTGGTGCGCGGCAAGGATCTCTATGGCGAGCTGATCGTCGCCGATGCGAAATATCGCGGCCGCAAGGTCAAGGTGATCCTCGACACCGGGTCCGGCCTGACCATGGGCAATATGGCGCTCCAGCGCCTCGTCGCGCGCACCAGCAAGCTGGTCCGGCCGATCTCCTTGTGGGGCGTGACCGGCGAAGCGATGGTCGCCGACTATACGCAGATCGACAAGGTCGATTTTGCCGGCATCACCTTCTCGCATCTGCCCGTCGCCTTTTCGGATGCCGAGCCGTTCCGCCATTTCGGCCTGCTCGACGAGCCAGCCCTGCTGCTCGGCATGGATTCGCTGCGCCTGTTCGAGAAGGTGAAGATCGATTTCCCGAATCGCGAAGTCCGGCTGATGGTCACCGCCAACCGTGCCGCGACGGCGGGCGTGTCGCCCTTGGACTCGATACCGCTTGGGCGCTAAGCTCGCCCCTGCATCATCCAGCGGGGGGTCAAGGCAATTCATCGACTGCAATTCCTGTGCACGGCGGCCGCGATCGCCGTGCTGCCCGTCAGCGCCTCAGCCCAGACGCTCCGTCCCGACCAGCAGGCGTTCTTCGGCCTGTACAAGGAGCTGATCGAGACCAACACGACCCTGTCCTCGGGCAGTTGTACCCAGGCCGCGGCGCAGATCGGCGCGCGGCTGAAGGCGGCGGGCTTCGCCGACAGCGACATCACCACTTTCTCGGTGCCGGACCATCCCAAGGATGGCGGCATCGTCGCGGTGCTGGCCGGATCGGACAAAAAGGCCAGGCCGATGCTGCTGCTCGGCCATCTCGACGTGGTCGAGGCGAAGCGCGAGGATTGGGTGCGCGACCCGTTCAAGCTAGTCGAGGAAGACGGCTATTATTATGCGCGCGGCACGGTCGACGACAAGGCGATGGCGGCAGTGTGGGCAGACAGCCTGATCCGCTTCAAGACCAGCGGCTACAAGCCGAAGCGCACGATCAAGCTTGCGCTCACCTGTGGCGAGGAAACGACCTTCGCGTTCAACGGTGCGCAGTGGCTGGCGGCGAACAAGCCCGACCTGATCGCCGCCGAGTTCGCGCTGAACGAAGGCGGCGGCGGCCGTTACGATCCAGCCGGCAAGCCGCAGCTGCTCGCCATCCAGGTCGGCGAGAAGGCAGCGCAGAACTATACGTTCGAGACGGTCAACCCCGGCGGCCACAGCTCGCAGCCGACCCCCGACAACGCGATCTACGACCTGGCCGATGCGCTGCAGGCAGTGCGCACCTACGAATTCCCGGTCAGGTTCACCGACACCACCCGCGCCTTTTTCGGGGCGACGGCGGCAGCGATGCCGGGGCCGGTGGGCGACGCGATCAAGCGCCTGCTGGCCAATCCCGGTGACAAGGACGCCGATGCGCTGATCAGCCGCGACAAGGCGATGCATTCGACCTTGCGCACGACCTGCGTCGCGACCCTGGTCAATGCCGGCCATGCCGAAAATGCCCTGCCGCAGCGCGCCACCGCCAATATCAATTGCCGCATCTTCCCGGGCGAGACGGTCGAGGCGACCTTCGCCAAGCTGCAGGAACTGGCCGGGCCCAAGGTCAAGGTGACGATCAACCAGCCGATCCGCCCGACCGCGATCCCGCCCTCGCTCGACCCGAAGATCGTCGGGCCGGCCAAGGCCGTCGCGGCGAAATATTTCCCGGGCCTGCCGATGCTGCCGCTGATGTCGACCGGCGCGACCGACGGCATCTTCTTCCAGTCGATCGGCATCCCGGTATACGGCGCACCAGGCATTTTCGTCGACACCGACCTGAACGGCATTCACGGCCTGAACGAGCGGATCAGGACCAGATCGCTCTATGAGGGCCGGGACTATCTCTACGATCTGGTCAAGGCGTATGCCGGATAGACCTCAGACGGTCACCTGCTCGCCCAGCTCGAGCACCTTGCCGGGCGGGATGCGCAGGAAATCGGTCGGGTCGCTGGCGTTGCGCTGCAGGAACATGAAGATGCGGTCCTGCCACATCGGCATGCCCTGGTTGGCGACCGGCTTCAGCGTGTTGCGGCCGATGAAATAGCTGGTCTTGGCCGGGTTGAGCAGCTTCTTCGCGCCCGCTTGTTCGAGGCCGAGATCGCGCGGCACGTCGGGCGATTCCATGAAGCCATAGGTCAGCACGACCGCGCAGAAATTGTCGTCGATCCGCGTCGTCCTTGCGCGCTCCTCGGGCGGCACGGTCGGACGATCGGCGGTGCGGATGCTGACGATCAGGTTGCGCTCGTGAAGCACCTTGTTGTGCTTGAGATTGTGCAACAGCGCGCCGGGCGCGCTTTCCGGATTGGCGGTGAGGAATACCGCCGTGCCCTCGACCCGTTCCGGCGGCCGGCGGCTCAGCGCGGCGGCGAGATCGGCGAGCGGAACGCTCTGGCGCTGCTCGAACGCGCGGACGATGCCGCGCCCGCGCACCCAGGTGTAGATCAGCAACGCGATCATCGCGCCGACGACCAGCGACACCCAGCCGCCCTCGATCACGCGCAGGATGTTCGCGCCGAAGAAGATCGAGTCGAGCGCGAAGAAGGGCAGGATCACCGCGATCGCCAGCGGCCGCGACCAGTTCCAGCGGTGCCGCGCGACGATATAGGCAAGGCACGTGGTGACCACCATCGTACCGGTCACCGCGATGCCGTACGCCGCCGCCATCGACGAGGAGGTGCGGAACTGGATGACCAGCACCAGCACGCCGATCAGCAGCAGCCAGTTGATCGAGGGCAGATAGATCTGCCCCGAATGCCGCGCCGAGGTCTGGCGGATACGCAGGCGTGGAAGCAGGCCGAGCTGGATCGCCTGCTGAGTCAGCGAATAGGCGCCGGTGATCACTGCCTGGCTGGCGATGACCGTCGCCAGGGTGGCGAGCAGCACCAGCCAGGGACGGAAGGCATCGGGCGCCATCAGGAAGAACCAGTCCTGGTTGGCGAAGGCGACGTGATGGGACGACGCGGTTTCCAGCGCGTTGAGCGCGAAGGCGCCCTGGCCGAGATAGTTGAGCATCAGCGCGGGGAAGACCAGGATGAACCAGCCCATCCGGATCGGCGCGGCGCCGAAATGGCCCATGTCGGCCGTCAGTGCTTCGGCGCCCGTGACGGTCAGGAACACCGCGCCGAGCACGAACAGCCCGGTCACGCCGTGAGTCATCAGGAATTCGATGCCGTACCAGGGCGAGGCGACCCGCAGGATCGAGGGCTCGTCCCAGATATGCCACAACCCCACGCCGCCGATCGTCACGAACCACAGGATGCAGACCGGCCCGAACAGTTTCGAGACATGCGCGGTGCCCCGCGCCTGGATCATGAACAGGGCGACCAGGATGGCGATGGTGAGGAGCAGGATGGTGTGCTCGCCGACCAGGGTGCCGGCACCGGGAATGGTCCGCAGCCCTTCCACCGCCGACAGCACCGACAGGGCCGGGGTGATGATCGCGTCGCCATAGAAGAGCGCAGCGCCCGTCGCGCCGAGCACCAGCGCGATCATCGATCGCCGCCCGAGCGCGCGCCTGGCCAGCGCGGTCAGGGCGAGCACGCCGCCCTCGCCCTGATTGTCGGCACGCATCAGGAACAGAACATATTTGAAGGTGACGATGATCGTCAGTGTCCACAGCGCGAGGCTGAGCACGCCAAGGATTTCGCTCGCATCGATGCCGTCCTGCGCCGACTGGGCCAGCGCTTCGCGAAACGCGTAGAGCGGGCTGGTGCCGATATCGCCGAAGACGACGCCGATCGCGCCGATGGTGAGTGCCAGCATCGCCGGATGGGGGCGATGCGGGTGCCCCGAAGATTCAGGGACTGAGGACATGTGACTCTGGCCTGCCGAGAAGGACGGCGCGCTTTACGCCTGTTGCCGGGCAGCGCAAGCGGTTTTGTTGCACTGCCGCAAGCCGTTGATTTGGGGAGCCGATCGCTGCATAGCAAGACCATGGTTCCCTTTTCGTTCGCTGGCCACGATCTGCTCGCGCTGCCGCAGGGTGCGCTTTTCTGGCCTGTGCGGCGCGCATTGCTGGTCGCCGACCTGCATTTCGAGAAGGCGAGCTGGTTCGCGATTCGCGGCCAGATGCTGCCCCCTTACGACACGATCGCCACCCTGACCGCGCTTCGCGCGCTGGCGGTGCAGACCGACGCGGCCGAGATCTGGTGTCTCGGCGACAGCTTCCACGATTCGGCCGGGTGCGACCGGCTGCCCGCGGATGCGCAGGCGATGCTGCGCGCACTGACTCGCGAACGGCGCTGGGTCTGGATCACCGGCAATCACGACCGGACGATCGACCGGTGCGGCGGCGCGGTGATGGACGACGCGCTGGTCGACGGCCTGATGCTGCGCCACGAGGCCGATCCGCGCGAAACAAGGCCCGAGCTGTCAGGGCATTTCCACCCCAAGCTGCGGGTGCGGGTGCGCGGGCGGCAGGTCTCGCGCCGCTGCTTCGTCGCCACGCCGACCAAGCTGATTCTCCCGGCGTTCGGCGCCCTGACGGGCGGGCTGGATGCGGATCATCCGGAGATCATCCGTGCCGTGGGCGGCGGCGCCGAGGCGCTGGTGCCGGTCGAGGACAGGCTGTTGCGGTTCCCGCTGGCGGCCTGACATGCTTCCGCTCGAGCGACCTGAAATGCCGCAACCGGCTCACCATTGAGGGACGAGCCAGACAGACTATAAATTCCCGATGCCGAGGACCGACCAGACCGAGATTCGCCTGCGGATCGTCATCGAGCAGCCGGTCGTCGGCGTGCTGCACAGCCTGCAGGCCGGGGACGACCAGCCGCTCGATCCGAAATCTTCCAGGGCGGGCGAGCCTTTGGCATTCGATTTCCCAATCCGCATCGGGCCGGGCCCCAAATTCTTCGGGGACCAGGTGCGGCGCGAGGGACCGGTTCGCCGGTTCGTCTATATCCGCATCGGGCAATTGGCCGGCGACGCGACCTCGTCCTGGACCCGCCGCATGAAGATCGACATCCACGATATCGGGCAGGATCTGCTGGATCGCGCGGTGAACGGCGGCGGCGTCATCGAAATATCGGTCAACGGGACGGGCAAGGACGGCACGCCCGCATGCGCCACGGTGCGGCCCACGACTCGACGGCTCGCATAGCGCGCTCAGCGCGCCAGGCTTGGAAAACCTGCCTTGAACGCCGCGACCTTGGGCTTGTCCCACCGCACGATATACGGGTGGCCCGGGTTCCGGTCGTAGAAATTCTGGTGATAGGACTCGGCCGGATAGAAGCCGCCGTTTTCCAGCGTCGTCACGATCGGTGCCGGAAACACCCGCGCCTTGCCGAGCTGCGCGATATAGGCGGCGGCCACGGCGCGCTGCTGTGGCGACTGCGGGAAGATCGTCGAGCGATAGCTCGGGCCGGTATCCGGGCCCTGGCGGTTGAGCTGGGTCGGATCATGCGCGATCGAGAAATAGACGCGGAGCAGGGTCGCGTAGCTGACCTGGGCCGGATCGAACACGATCTTCACCGCTTCGGCATGGCGCGTCGTCTCGGTGCTGACCTGATCATAGGTCGCGCTGTTCGCGGTACCGCCGGCATAGCCCGAGGTCACGGCCCGCACGCCCTTCACCCGCTCGAACACGGCCTCCATGCCCCAGAAACAGCCGCCGGCAAGGACGGCGGTCTGGAGCCCGGGCGCTTTCGGCACGTCTTGCGCCGCGACCGGGATCGGCACCGCGCGCTCGGCATTGGCGACGCCGCCAGTCAGCGCGGCAAAGGCAACGCCGCCGGCGGCGGCAACGGCTAACAGGGTCTTGAACATGGATCGCCTTTCGATGGGCATCGAGGCGGATATGGGTATTCCCGGCTGAACCGGAAGTGGACGGTCAGGGGCAGATGTGAATCGCCGTCGCCAGATTGTTCACCAGCCCCTTGGCCTCGGCGGGCTGGAGCACGAGCAGGCCGATCGCGCCGATCACGAAGCCACCCGCGAACCGCCAGAAGAAACCATCTCTCAAAATAGTGCGCATCGCATCTACCTTCGTCAGTCCGGGCGTCGAAACGGYGCGGGGTCGACTGACCCCGGGGCCGATTCGTTACGCAGCCAGCTTTTTGCGTCGCCCGGATGAACGAAAGCTGGCTATTCCTATCGTACGGCCGCGCAGGCCGTCTGGATGCGCTCGCAGGCCTCGCGCAGCAGCTCTTCCGAGGTCGCGTAGCTGATCCGCATCGCCGGCGAGAGGCCGAACGCCGCGCCCTGCACCGCCGCCACCTTCGCTTCGTCGAGCAGATAGGCAACCATTGCTTCGTCGGTGTCGATGACCACGCCCTTGGGGGTCGACTTGCCGATCAGCGCCGAGAACTCCGGATAGACGTAGAAGGCACCCTCGGGGCGCGGGCAGGTGATGCCGTTCGCCTGGTTGAGCATCGACACCACCAGATCGCGGCGCGACTGGAACAGCGCGGCGTGATCCTTGAGGAAGCCCTGGTCGCCGGTCAGCGCCGCGACCGACGCGGCCTGGGCGATCGAGCAGGGATTCGAGGTCGATTGCGACTGGAGCTTGGCCATCGCCTTGATCAGCCAGGGCGCGCCGCCGGCGAAACCGATGCGCCAGCCGGTCATCGCATAGGCCTTGGAGCAGCCGTTCGCGGTCAAGGTGCGCTCGTATAGCGACGGGCAGACCTGGGCGATGGTCGTGAAGCGGAAATCGTCGAACACGATATGCTCGTACATGTCGTCGGCGAAGATCCAGACATGCGGATGCCGTTCCAGCACCTCGCCCAGCGCCTTCAGCTCGGCCTCGCTATAGGCGGCGCCGGTCGGGTTGGAGGGCGAGTTGATGATGACCCATTTGGTCTTCGGCGTGATCGCCGCCTCGAGCTGTTCGGGACGAAGCTTGTATCCCTGATCGGCACCGGCCGCGACGAACACCGGGGTGCCGCCGGCGAACAGCACGACGTCCGGATAGCTCACCCAATAGGGCGCGGGCACGATCACTTCGTCGCCTGTATCGAGCGTCGCGACCATCGCGTTGAACAGGGTATGCTTGCCGCCGGCGTTGATCGTGATCTGCTCGGGCGTATAGGTCAGGCCGTTGTCGCGCCGGAACTTGGCGACGACCGCCGCCTTCAGCTCGGGCGTGCCGTCGACATTGGTGTATTTCGTCTTGCCGTCGCGGATCGCCTGGATGCCGGCTTCCTTGATGAATTCGGGCGTGTCGAAATCGGGCTCGCCCGCGCCCAGGCCGATCACGTCAACACCCGCACGTTGCAGCTCCTGCACGCGCGAGGTGATCGCGAGCGTGGGCGAGGGCTTGATTCGAGCGAGCGCGGCGGATGGTTGCATGAATTGGGCGCCTTTGTCTGGAAGCGGCGCGGCTATAGACCCGTGCCGGTTCCGTTCGCAACCGCAACAATGGCGGGAATCAGCCCCCGCAGCGCATTTCCGACAAAAAAGCGACCGGTGAGATCAGCGACGGTCAGATCGCCCTCGATCGCCCGGCCGGTGGCGATCAGCTCAGCACGCAGCACGCCGGGCAGCAGACCGCGCGCGAGCGGCGGCGTGACGAGCATGCCGTCGTCGCGTTCGACGAAAATCGAAGTGAATCCGCCCTCGGTCAGGCGGCCTTCAGGGTCGAGGAACAGCGAGTCGAAACAGCCGGTGGGCGGCATGCCGTAAAAGGCGCGGTCGCTGGTCTTGTGGCGCAGCCGGAAATCGGACGGGTCGACCGGCAACGGCGCGAGGCCAACCGTGACCGGTTCCGCCGGCGGGGCAGGCATGGGCGAGACCTCGATCGCGACCGCGCCGCTTTTCGCGAGCACCAGCCGGACGCGGCGCGGCTGGCGCAGGCGGAAGGTCGCGGCCTGGAGTTCGTTGCGCACCGCATGGCGATCGAACGGGAAGCCGAACAGCTCGGCACTCGCCTTCATCCGCGCGAGATGGCGTTCGAGCAGCGGCATGCCCGTGTCGGAATCGAACGCCATGGTCTCGATCAGATCGAAGGCGATGGGGCTGGTCAGGAAATCACCCTTGGCAAGGCACTCGTCCCATTCCTGCTGTGCTTTCGAATCGGCGACGATGCCGCCGCCCACCCCGAACAGCGCGGGCGATACCGCCGCATCGCCGCGCCGGAGCGCCAGAGTCCGGATTGCGACGTTGAACATCGCATCACCGTCCGCGTCCAGCCGCCCGATGGCCCCGGTATAGACGCCTCGCGGCGGACTGGCCCGTTCGACCTCGGCGATCGCCTGCATCGCGCGGATCTTCGGCGCTCCGGTCACCGAGCCGCAGGGGAAGAGCGCCGCCAGCACGTCGAGCGCGTCGCGATCCTCGGCCAGATCGGCGGTGACAGTCGAGACCATGGTATGGACGGTCGGATATGTCTCGACCGTGAACAGGGCCGGCACGGCGACGCTGCCCGGCCGGGCGATGCGTGACAGGTCGTTGCGCATCAGATCGACGATCATGAGGTTCTCGGCCCGCTGCTTCGGATCGGCGCTGAGCGTCGCGGCGAGCGCCCGGTCCGCCGCCGGGGTGGCGCCGCGCCTGACGGTGCCCTTCATCGGGCGGCAGGTGAGACGGCGACCGTCGAGCGCGAAGAACAGCTCGGGCGACAGCGACAGCAGCATGTCCTGCCCGGTATCGATCACCGCACCGAATCCGGCGCGGGCGCGGGCGCGCAGCTGTGCGTACAGGGCAAGCGGGTCGCCGGCATGCCGGACGGTCGCGCGGTAGCTGAGATTGACCTGATAGACGTCCCCGGCCGCGATCAGATCGAGCACGCGGGCGAACTGCTCGCCATATCGGACCTGGTCGATCCCCGGCTCGGGCGGAGCGAGCCAGGCGCCGTCGGGATCCGGTAGCAGCGCGGCGACCTCGCCTGGCGCAATCTCCGCATAATCATGGAACAGGCCGAACCAGAGAAGCGGCCGGCCGTCGGTCCGCGGCGCGCCCAGCACCGGTTCGAACGCGGCACCCGCGTCATAGGAGACGAAACCCGCGGCATGGAGGCCCGCATGCCGCGCCGCGCGGAGCGCGTCGAGCGCCGGGAGGACCTCCGCAATCGTCCGTGCCTCCACCACGCGCGCTGGCCGGCGATAGAGCCGCGCGGGCGCGGCTTCCAGTCGGGCATCGTCCAGCAGAACGAAGGGGGCGGTTTCACGGGCAAGCATCAGGGAGCCGCCAAATGCAACCGGGAGGCGGAGACGGCAAGCCCGTGCTTCCCGAAGACGCGGGTAAGACGGCGGTAACTAAAGCCTGCCCGCGGACGCGGATATCCCACGCTTGCCCGCGGACGCGGGCGGGCTTACCTCGACACCATGGCTCTTCCCCCTCTTCGCGCGGCGATCGTCCCGGTCACGCCGCTCCAGCAGAACTGCTCGCTCATCTGGTGTACCGCCACGCTGCGCGGCGCCTTTGTCGATCCGGGCGGCGACCTGCCCAGGCTGCGCGCCGCGGCGACCCAGCACGGCGTGACGATCGAAAAGATCATCCTGACTCACGGCCATATCGACCATTGCGGCGAGGCCAAGCCGCTGGCCGAGGAATATGGCGTGCCGATCGAAGGGCCGCACGAGGCGGACCGTTGCTGGATCGCGCGGCTCGACGAGGACGGCAGGAATTACGGTATTCGCGGCGTCGTGTTCGAGCCGGACCGCTGGCTGGTCGAAGGCGACACGGTGACGGTCGGCGACGTGGTTCTCGACGTCTATCACACGCCCGGCCACACGCCCGGCCATGTCGTCTTCCACCACGCGCCGTCGAAGCTGGCATTGGTCGGCGACGTGCTGTTCCAGGGATCGGTCGGCCGCACCGACTTCCCGCTCGGCAACCATCAGGACCTGTTGCGGTCGATCGTAGAGAAGCTCTGGCCGCTGGGCAACGACACCGCGTTCATCCCGGGCCATGGCCCGGCAAGCAATTTCGGCCATGAGCGGCAGCACAACATGTTCGTCAGCGACCGGGCGATGGCGGCCTGACGATCAGCCCCTCCCCTGAAGGGAAGGGCTCAACGCCAAGGGCTTCTTATCCCGCCGCCGGGACGGTCTCGATCACGGTCGGCTTCGCCGCATGCTTGGCGATCAGCGGCAGGCTGATCGTGTAGAGGCCGAGGCCGAGCAGCAGCAGGAAGGTGACGCCGGTCCCGATCGAGCGGCCATATTTCATGCCGTCCATGCCGAGCGGATGGAGGATGCGGGCGACGAGGAACGCAACGCTCGCCACCCAGAGCCAGGTCGAGCTGCCGGCGGTGAATTCGATCAGCGCGATCAGGATCACGATGAAGGGCGCATATTCCGTGAAGTTCGCCTGGGCGCGCATGCGGCAGATCAGCGCCGCGTCGCCGCCGTCGCCGATGCTGACCTGGGCCTTTTGCCGCACGCCCCCGGTGCGGAGCGCGAGCCACAAGGCGATCAGGGCGGCCGCCCCCGCCGTCGTGAGCGTGATCGGCAGCATGATCGGATTCATTATCTCTCTCCCCCTGAATATGATGCGCGAGCGTGCCAGCCCTTCGCCGTGCTTGCAACGCTCGCCCGAATCGCTATAGGCGCACGCTTCGCGATGCGTCCGGCCGCTGGTGCCTACCGCGGCTGACGGAAGCGTCGGTTGCGTAGGCGTCCCTCCGGGCGTACCGCGCTATTGACCCAGACAAGACAAGGTTTCGCCGAAATGGCCGTCCCCAAGAGAAAGACTTCGCCGTCCAAGCGCGGCATGCGCCGCAGCCACGACTCGCTCAGCATCGACTCCTTCCAGGAGTGCCCGAACTGTGGCGAACTGAAGCGTCCGCATAACCTGTGCGGATCGTGCGGCCATTATAATGGCCGTGAGATCGTTTCGGTCGAAGGCTGAGCCAGACAGTCCAACAGGGGGCCAGCCGCGTGTCGAACAGCTCCCGGATCGCCGTCGATGCGATGGGCGGCGATGAAGGTTTGGCCGTCATGCTGGCCGGCGTCGCGCGCGCGCGCCGGCGCTTCGAGGACATGCGCTTCATCCTGGTCGGGGACGAGGCGCAGATTCGCGAGGGCCTGAAGACTCATCCGAACCTGACCGCGCACAGCGAGATCGTCCACGCCCCCGAGGTCGTCGGATCGAGCGACAAGCCGAGCCAGGCGATTCGCCGCGCCAAGACGACGTCGATGGGCGTCGCCATCGACATGGTGAAGCAGGGCCGCGCCGGCGCCGCCGTATCCTCCGGCAATACCGGCGCGCTGATGGCGATGGCCAAGCTGTCGCTGCGCATGCTGCCCGGGATCGACCGCCCCGCGCTCGCCGCGATGCTGCCGACGCTCGGCGAAAACGACGTGGTCGTGCTCGATCTCGGCGCCAACACGGAATGCGACGCGCGCAACCTCGTCCAGTTCGCCGTCATGGGCGCCGCTTATGCGCGCACCAATCTCGATCTCGAATCACCCCGGGTCGCGCTGCTCAACATCGGCAGCGAGGACCAGAAGGGCACCGAGGAGATTCGCGATGCCGCCCAGGCGCTGCGCGATGCGACTCACCTGCCGATGACCTTCACTGGCTTTATCGAGGGCGACCGGCTGTCGCGCGGCGATGTCGACGTCATCGTGTGCGACGGCTTTTCCGGCAATATCGCGCTGAAGACGGCGGAAGGCACCGCCCGATTCGTCGCCGACCTGCTCAAGCGCGCCTTTCGCAGCTCGACCCGCTCCAAGATCGGGTTCCTGATCTCGAAGCCGGCGACCGAGCTGCTGCGGCACCATCTCGACCCGAACAACCACAATGGCGCGGTCTTTCTCGGCCTGAACGGAATCGTGGTGAAGAGCCATGGCGGCGCCAACGAGCTCGGCGTCGCGACCGCGATCGCCGCGGCCGCCAAGATGGTGCGGGACGACCTGACCCGGCGCATCAGCGAAGACCTGGGGAATTTCGAGGCAAAGGCAGCGTGATTCGATCGATCATCACCGGCACCGGATCAGCGCTGCCCGCGCGCCGCGTGTCGAACGAAGAACTGGCCGAGACCGTGGACACGTCCGACGAGTGGATCGTCGAGCGCACCGGCATCCGCTTCCGCCATATCGCCGGCCCCGACGAGACGACCGGCACGCTGGCCGCCGACGCGTGCAAGGCGGCGCTGGCCGCGGCCGGCCGCACCGCGCAGGAGATCGACCTGATCGTGCTCGCCACCGCGACGCCCGACCAGACCTTCCCCGCGACCGCCACCAAGGTGCAGGCGATGCTGGGCATCAACGACTGCGTGGCGTTCGACGTCGCGGCGGTCTGTTCCGGCTTCCTCTACGCGGTGCAGGTCGCCGACAGCATGATCCGGGCCGGCGCCGCGCGCCGCGCGCTGGTGATCGGCGCCGAGACGTTCAGCCGGATCCTCGACTGGGAAGATCGCACCACCTGCGTGCTGTTCGGCGATGGTGCCGGCGCGATCGTGCTCGAGGGAGAAGAGGGCGATGGCGCGCGCGGCATCCTCGCGACCCGCCTCCATGCCGATGGGCGCCACAACGAGCTGCTCTATGTCGATGGCGGCCCTTCCACCACCGGCACCGTCGGCAAGGTGCGGATGAAGGGGCGCGAAGTATTCCGCCACGCCGTCGTCAATCTGGCCGCGGTGATGACCGAGACACTTGCCGCCGCCGGCCTTGAATCAGCCGATGTCGACTGGGTCGTGCCGCACCAGGCCAATGCCCGGATCCTCGACGCGACCGCGCGCAAGCTCGGGCTAGATCCCGCGCAGGTGGTCGTCACCGTCGACCAGCATGCCAACACCTCGGCAGCCTCGGTGCCGCTCGCGCTCGACACGGCGGTACGCGACGGGCGGATCAGGCCGGGCCAGCTGATCGTGCTCGAGGCGATGGGCGGCGGCTTCACCTGGGGCGCCGCCGTCGTCAGGCTATAGCCTATAGGATCGGACGCCGTTCTCAGAGTGTAACAAAGCCCTTTCCGTCCGCTCCCTCATTGTGTTAGGTTAAGTTCTTACCACTCGGGGGAGGGTAGCGAATGGCACCTGCGGGCACGTTGACAAGAGCTGATCTGGCCGAGGCGCTGCACCATCAGGTGGGGCTGTCCCGGGCTGATTCGTCCAAGCTGGTCGAGCAGATTCTCGGTCATATGTGCGAGGCGCTGTCGAAGGGCGAGAACGTCAAGATCTCCGGTTTCGGGACCTTCGTGCTGCGCGACAAGGGCGAACGCGTCGGCCGCAACCCCAAGACCGGCGTCGAAGTGCCGATCGCGCCCCGCCGCGTGCTGACTTTCCGCGCCAGTCAAATGATGCGCGACCGCATCGTCAGCGCGGGCTGACCCCATCATGGCCGGCATGCCCGACAAGGCGGCCGGCGCGTTCCGGACGATCGGCGAGCTTTCCAGCGAGACCGGCCTGCCCCAGCATATCCTGCGCTATTGGGAAACGCGCTTTCCGCAGCTCCGGCCGCTGCAGCGCGCCGGCAAGCGCCGCTATTACCGGCCCGAGGACGTCGCGCTGGTGGCGCGGATCAACAGCCTGCTCAACCAGGAAGGCTATACGATCCGCGGCGTGCAGAAGCTGCTGTCCGACGAGCGCAAGCGCGCGCCGGCATCGCCCCGGGCGACCGGCGGCGCGGATATCGACGCGATCCGCTCGGTGCGCGACTCGCTTGCCGACGCGCTGGCGGACGATTCGAGCCGCGCCTGAGCAGGGTCGTTCGATCCAACACGACCCGGCATTTCCGTCCGCTTTTTTCCGCTGTTATGTTGGATTCCGCACCCGGATTCGGCGCTGCTTTTCAACGGGTTGAGCGCACTTTCCCGGTTATCGCGTAACAGCGGAAAAACGGACGCGGAACAGCGGAACAAGAGCGGTTTCCGCGCGTGAATCGGGCGGAAAACCATCCAACAAAGCTGACGATGAGAAAAAGCGGATCGCGGTTCCGGCCTGAATCCCGACCGTGCCACGCTGCCATGACGATTCGTGGCGTTGAATCGAGCCGCGCGTCATCATGCCGTTGCGCCCGGCGCTACCCTACACCGCGCTCGCATGGGACGGGCCGCCAAAAGCCGCCCCGCGCCTATTCGCCGTCGAACACGGCGGGCATGGCGGGTCCGTCGAACTGCGAGCCGATCTTGCCCAGCGTCGTCTCTTCGATCGCATGGGAGACCAGGGTCGGGCGGTGCCACTCGCGCTGGGTGTCCTGGGCAATCTGGTCGTTGATCTGAACCGTCGGCATTGGCCGTCCCCTTTTCCTGCAGAACGATGCGGGTGCCTGCCACGACGCGACGGCAGCCAGCCCCTTGGCACGAGCCTAAACCATGTTTGTTTTCGGGCATCAAGCACCTCTCCCAGGCACTTGGCCGAGACAGTTACCCGAAAATGCCGTGCCGCGGATATCGAAGCCGCTCAGCCGAAGCTGGCCGCGCGAACCGCCGCTCCGTCCTGATATCCGCCGCGTTCGCACAAGACGGACCGGCCAAAGCCGTCCCGACGCCTGTCAGCCGTCGAACAGGGCGGGCTGGGCGACTCCGTCGAAGTCCGAGCCGAGCTTGCCCAGCGTCGTCTCTTCGATCGCGTGGGAGACCAGGGTCGGGCGGTGCCACGCGCGCTGGGCGTCCCGGGCAATCTCGTCGTTGATCGGAACCGTTGGCATTGGCCTTCCCCTTTCCTGCAGAACGATGCGCGTGCCTGCCATCACGTGAAGGCAGCCAGCCCCTCGGCACGAGCCTAAATCATGTTTGTTTTCCGGCATCAAGCATGTGCCCCGGGCACCTGGCCAAGACAGTTACCCAAAAATACCGCGCCGCGGATATTGAAGCCCCTTTGCCCTCGCAAGCGCCGAGTCGATCGGCTAGCGCCGCCGCGATGTCAGCGCTCTTCGGCTACTTCCTGCGCAAAGAAACCGGGCTTTCCCAGCGCCCTCGCCTTGAGGCGATCGGCCGCGGACGGCGCGGCGCCCCCGCCTGGGCCGACGCGGCGGTGACACTCTGGGGTACGGCCGTGGCCGATCCGGCCACGCCGCGCGCCATCGTTAGCGACGGTACGGTACACAACCGGCAGGAACTGGCGCACGCGCTCGGCGTCGGTCCGGGCCAGCCATGTGATGCGACACTTTTGCACGCCGCTTTCGCGCGTTGGGGTGCCGCTGCGAGCGTGCGGATCCAGGGCGACTGGAGCGCCGCCATGTGGGACCCGCGCGAGCGCCGCCTGCTGCTCGCACGCGACCGGTTCGGCAGTACCGCGCTCTATTATCACGCCGCGCCGCACATCTTCGCCTTCGCATCGTCGCGCGCCGACCTGCTCGCGCTCGACCTCGCTCCCTCCGTGATCGACGAGTTGTATCTGGCGCAGGTGCTCGTCTCCTGGTTCGCTTATCATGGCGAACGGACCGCGGATCGGTCGATCGCCCGACTACCTCCCGCGCATCACCTGTCCGTGACGCCGGACCGGATCGACAGCCATTGCTATTGGCGGTTGGAGGACACTCCGGAAACGCGCCTGCCGCGGCGCGAAGATTATGCCGCGCGGATGCGCGAACTGCTCGATCAGGCGGTGCGGGACCGCCTGCCGCCGCATGGTGCGGTCGCAGCAACGCTGAGCGGCGGGTTGGATTCCGGCTCCGTAGCGGTGACCGCCGCGCCGATGCTGGCCAGCGACGGGCGCCGGCTATCGGCCTATGTTTCGACACCGGCCCATGATCCACGCCCCTATGTCGGGCAAAGTATCGGCGACGAAGGTGCCCTGGCGTCGGCCACCGCGCGCTCTGGCGGGACGATCGACCTCACGCGGATCGACGCGGCCGACGTCTCTCCGGTCGGCGCGCTGCGCGAGGCACTGGCGATCACGCGCGAACCGGAACACGCGGCCCCCGGATTTTTCTGGATGCTCGAACTGTTCCGCACCGCCGCGCGGGACGGCAACGGCGTGCTGCTGCTCGGCCAGATGGGCAATGGCGGCATGTCGTGGGACGGTGACCCGACATCCATGCCGCTGTGGCGCCAGATGGACCGCGGACGGGCCGTGGAGATGGCGAAGCTGCGGCTGCGGCGCGCGCTGCCCTGGCCCGCCGAGCGCGCCTATCGTCGGCTCCGCGCCCGCCCCGGCCATCCCACCTCGGCGATCCGAAGCGACTTCGCGGACCGGATCCGGCTCGATGAGCAGCGCGGCGACGATCCTTCCGAAGGCCCCTATCTGCCCGCGCTTGCGCAACGCCTCAGACTGATCCGGCCCGGCGCGCTCAAGGCCGGAGCGATGCAGGCCGAGCTTGGCGCGGCCGCGGGCATCGCGATCACTGATCCAACCGCCGACCCGAGACTGCTCGAATTCTGCCTGTCGATCCCCGATTCGGCCTATGTCGATCCCGAGACCGGCATGGGTCGCTGGCTGGTACGCGAGGCGATGAAGGGCCGGCTTCCCGACGAAGTCCGCCTCAACCGCTCGATCGGCCGCCAATCGGGCGATCTGGTCCCACGGCTGCGACAGGTCGCCGGCGATGTCGAAGACGCACTGGCCGAGATCGAGCATGGCCCCGGCGCCGGCTATGTCGATCTGCCAAAGATGCGCGAGGTCTGGCGACTGATGCAGACCGAGGACAGCCGCAGGGCGCTCGACCTTGGCGGAACATTGCTCCTGCGCGGGTTGATGGCCGGACTGTTCGTCAACGGCTTCGGCACTGACTATCGAGGCGGTCGCGACGCATGAGCCACCTCCACCTTGCGCATGGACTGGTGCTGTCGCTGCCCTTCGCGTGCGACGAATTTCCGCGCGCCGCCCCCGGAGCGGTGCCTGATGTCATCGTGCACGAGGGCCCCGTACCGGAGACGCTGATCGACGCGAGGTTCCGCGACCCGGCGCACGAGACGTCGCAGACCCGCTATCTGATGCGGGCCGGCGCGGCCGGACGATTCCTCGCCGAAGGCGGCACCACCCTCCTTTTCCAGCGCGGACCGCAGTGCGAGGAATCGCTCTTCCGGCACATCCTGCTGAACCCGATGATTGCGGCGTTGCTGCGTCAGCGCGAGATGTTCGTGCTCCATGCCTCGGGCGTGGTGTCGCCGGATGGAGTGGTGTTGCTGTGCGGCGATTCGGGCGCGGGCAAATCGACGACCGCCGCGGCGCTGACCCAGCTTGGCTGGCCGTTGCAGACCGACGATGTCAGCGCACTTCGGCTCGACGGGAAGGATTCGATCGACGTTCCCGCCGGCGCGCGCCACGTCCATCTTTTCGAGGAATCGTCGAAAGCGCTCGACCTGGACACGCGAGGTCTCCCCCGCAATCCGTGGCACCGGATGAAGATGCCGGTGCCGGCGCTTGTCGAACCGGTCAGGCCGCCGCGCAGGCTCCGCCGGATCGTCCATCTCGAATGCGCGCACTCGCCCGGCATAGAGGTCGCGCGGGTGACCGGACGCGGTAAGCTGCCGCTTCTGATGGAGAGCGTCTACGGCCCCTATCTGGCCGAGACGGTCGCGGCGCGCGCGATGCTTGTCGGCCAGGCCCTGCGGAGCGTCGAGATGTTGCGCGTCAGGCGGCCTCGGACGAACTGGACGATGAGCGCGGTGCTCGACGCAATCATGTCATGAATGCTGTGATGACGGGGCGGATTCCCCCGGACACACAGAACCATATGGAAGAATAACCGGGGGTCTTGTCACTATGTCCAGCCAATCGCGGCCGATCGGGCCGGGGACGATCGTCGTGCGCGATTCAGCGCTGCCCGCCACGCCCGTGGACGACGACATCGTCATCCTCAACATCGCGACCGGACGCTATGTCGGGCTCGACGAGATCGGTCGGGACATCTGGGAGCGGATCGCCGAGCCAATCACGGTCGGCGACCTTTGCGCTGCGCTGGCCCCGCGATATCGCGCCGATGCGGACCGGATCGCCAAGGACGTCAGCGCCTTTATCCAGGAGCTGGCCGACGAGGCGCTGATCCGCATCGAGGCCTGAGCGTCATGACACGCCATGACGAGGCAGCGGCGCTGCTCGGCTGCCTGCGCTGGGATGCCGCGGGCGACAGCCGCCTGGCCGCGCTGACACAGGAGGAATGGCCTGGCTTGCTTGCACAGGCCGAGCGGGATGTCGGCCTGTCGCTGCTTGCGCGGCGGCTGCGCCGGGCGTCTCTGCGCCCCCCGGCTCCGGTCGCCGCGCGGTTGCGCGCGCATGGCATGGGAGTGGCGGCGCGGACCATGCAGGCGCGCGCGCTGATCGGCGAGGCCATCGCGGCGACCGGGCGCCCGATGCTGTTGCTCAAGGGCATCGACCTAGCCGACCGGCTCTATGCCAATCCCGGGCACCGCCAGATGGGCGATGTCGACTTCCTCGTCAAAGACGAGGATGCGATGGCCTGTCACGCCTGGCTCATCGCGCGCGGTTTCACCGCTGGCGCGGTGCCCGACGACGCGATGCGCGCGACCGACTGGCAGCACCATCTGATCTATGCGCCGCCGGGCGGATCGGGGCTTCCGTTCGAGCTCCACTGGCGGCTCGCCGGTGGGCGGCTGGACTCCGCGATCGACATGGACGGGATCTGGTCGCGCAGTCTGCCCCATTCCGCGCTTCCCGACGGCGCGCGGGTGATGGCGCCGGAAGATCTGTTCCTGCACCTCTGCCTGCATCTGCAGCACCATGTTTTCGAGGTACCGCTGACGAGCCTGTGGGACATCGCCGAACTGGCGGACTGCCCCGCCCTGCCGCTTGACTGGCGTATCATCCGGGAGCGTGCCGCGGGCTGGGGACTGTATGAGACGGTCACGGCGACGCTTCACCTCGTCGAGCAAATGCTCGGAGCGCCCATGGCCCGTCACTGGGACAGCGTTCCCGATCCGGCACTCGCGGCACTGCTGCCCGAGACGCCCGCCTCGCTCGGCAGCTTTCCGGCGATCATGCCCATTGCCGGGGCGCGGCTCGGCCAGGCGCTGGCGAGCGGTGCCGGATGGCAAGTCCGGAGTGCGGCCCTGCTGCGCGGACTCGTCCCGCCGAGGCTCGAGGTACGGGCTCGTTACGGCAGGCCAGACCAGGGCCTGTGGGCCGACCTGCGTTGCTACGCCGTCCGCTTCCGAACGATCTGGCGCAGCAAGCTTGCCGTGCTGGTGTCCTGGGCGAGCGGCAACGGTGACCTGCGCCACTCGATCGACCGGATCAACCGTTTGCGCGATCGTTTCGACCGGCAGCGTTAATCCAGCGCCGGAGCGTTCCGGCCGGTCACGCGCCGCCGATGGATTCAGGGTTGGCGGGCAACAGGCAGTCTACCCCCGGGCGACTCCTATCCCCCTGGCGAGCATCTCGGCGATCGAGTCGGCGACCTGGTCGGGCGAGGCATCGTCTTCCCACACGCCGTAGCGCAGGCCGAGGAACACGTTCATGCCCATGATCGCCCAGGCATGGACTTCCGACACGTCGGCGCGGATTTCACCGCGCGCCGCCCCCGCCTTGAGCCGGGCGGCGATGCGATCGGCGGTGACCGCATAATGGAGGTGGAAGCTTTCCGGATCGACGAATTCGGATTCGTCGATGATCCGGTAGATTTCCTTGTGGCCGCGCACAAAGGCGATGAACTCGCGCAGGCCCGCGCGCTCGGCGGCGATCTGGTCGGGCGCGGCGCGAATCGCCGGGGCGACGAAATCGCGCACCTGATCCGACATGTCGCGCACCAGCGCGCGGAACACCGCGTCCTTCGAATCGAAATAGGTGTAGAAACTGCCCAGCGCGACGCCGGCGCGGCGCGTGATGCCGCTGATCGACGCCTCGTGGAATCCCTTCTCGCCGAACTCGATCGCGGCGGCGTCGAGGATCGAACGCAGCGTCTTGCGCCCACGCTCGGTGCGCGGGGCCTTGCCCTCGCTGGCCGCCAGCGCGGTATCGCTCCTTGAAAGACCTGTCTGATCCCTGGCCTCGACGCCAGTCCCGACCGTTGCCGGTTGGCCACGCTCACCCGCCATTTGCGGCTCCCTCCCATTCCCAAGTTGAAACCTGGTTCATGTTTCAGTATAGCGCCTTCGACTGGCGCACAACCCGGTAACAGACCGGGCGCATGCAAGCGGCGCCGCAGGAGGGGATATCTTCATGACACGCCATTATTCCATGCGCACGCTGCTCAACGCCGGCGCCGCGATTGCCGCGCTGGCCGCCGCRCCCGCCATGGCGCAGGACGCGCCGGCGGACCGGGCGCCGGCAGCAGAGGCGCCCGCCGACGATGCCGACATCGTCGTCACGGCCCGCCGCCGCGAAGAGACCCTGCTCGACGTGCCGGTCGCGGTGACCGCCTTTTCGGCGGCAAAGCTGGAGCGCACCGGCGCGCTCGATCTCACCGACCTGCAGAACATCACCCCCAACACCACGCTGAAGGATGCGCGCGGCACCAACTCCACGCTCGCCGCCTTCATCCGCGGCGTGGGCCAGCAGGACCCGGTCCCCGGCTTCGAGGCGGGCATCGGCATCTATCTCGACGATGTCTATCTCAACCGCCCGCAGGCCGCGGTGCTCGACATCTATGACGTCGACCGGATCGAGATCCTGCGCGGACCGCAGGGCACGCTGTACGGCCGCAACACGATCGGCGGCGCGGTGAAATACGTCACCAAGAAGCTGCCCGACCATTTCGAGGCAAGCCTGAAGGCCACCTATGGCTCCTATGACCAGGCCGACGGCATCGTCAGCGTTTCCACCCCGATCGGCGACATGCTGAAGGTCGGCGTGTCGGGCGCGCGGCTGTCGCGCGGTGGCTTCGGCCAGAACACCAACCTGAACATCGACAATTACAACAAGGATATCTGGGCCGGCCGCGGCACCGTCGAGTTCAACTCGCCGGATTCGCGCCTGTTCGTCCGGATCACCGGCGATTACACGCATGACAAGTCGAACGCGCGCAACGGGTATCGCCTGATCCCGGGCCTGTTGTCGGGCGCGCCGGTGCAATCCAACGTCTATGACACGCGCGCCGGGCTCAACAATCCAAGGAACGACATCGAGGCCGGCGGCCTGTCGATGGCGGTGACGGCCGACCTGACCGACCATCTGACGCTGCGCAGCATCAGCGCCTGGCGCAAGGACAAGTCGCTGACGCCGATCGATTTCGACGCGCTGCCCGCGGTCGATGTGGATGTGCCCGCGGTCTATCGCAACGAGCAGACCAGCCAGGAATTCCAGCTCCATTACAAGAGCGACAAGCTGAACGGCCTGATCGGCTATTATTATCTCGGCGCCAAGGCGAGCACGACCTTCGACGTGCTGCTGTCGACGACGCTCGCGAACTTCAACGCCAATACCAAGGGCGATGTCCGCACCGAGACCAGCTCGATCTATGGCGATTTCACTTATGATTTCACGCCGCAGATCAGCCTGTCGCTGGGCGGCCGCTATACCTGGGACGAACGCCAGTCCTATGTGTTCAAGGCGAGCTATTTTGGCCAGAGCGCCGAATTTGGCGGCAACCCGACCATCGTCGGCGCCCCCTCCACGGATTTCCGCGGCAAGGCGACGTTCAAGCGCTTTACCCCCCGCGCCTCGCTCAGCTTCAAGCCGGTCGAGGGCCATATGCTCTATGCGTCCTATTCGGAGGGCTTCAAGGGCGGCGGCTTCGACCCGCGTGGATCGGGCACCTCGTCGCCGATCGCCAACCCGGCGGTTGGTCGGACCTATCAGGACATCTACGATTACCTCTCCTTCGACCCCGAGGTGGTGAAGACCTATGAGATCGGCTGGAAGGGCGCGGCATTCGACCGCCGGCTGACCTGGGCGCTGGACGGCTTCTATTCCGATTACAGCGACGTGCAGGTGCCGGGATCGGTCGGCTGCGTAATCGGCGGCGTCCAGTCCTTCTGCGGCATCACCACCAACGCGGCGAAGGCGACGATCAAGGGCGTCGAGCTCGAGACCAACGCCACGCTGGCGCGCGACTTTGCCGGGCCGGGATCGTCGATCTATTTCGCCGGCACGCTCGGTTATATGGACGCCAAGTACAAGACGTTCATCGGCCCGACCGGCACTGACGTCGCCGCTGTCCGCGTGTTCCAGAACACGCCCGACTGGACCCTGTCGGGCACGCTCGGCACCAGTGTCCCGGTCGGTTCGGGCACGGTCAATGCGTCGACCGTCGTTTCCTATCGCAGCCTGACACATCAGTTCGAGACGGCGAGCCCGTTCCTCGACCAGCCGGCCTATACCTTGTGGGACGCGCATCTGACCTACAGCTTTGGCGAGGGCGGGCGCTATTCGATCGGCATCCACGGCAAGAACCTGACCAACAAGCACTACAAGACGGCGGGCTATCAATATATCCGCACCGACATTGCGGGTAACCCGATCAGCGCGACGAACGTGCCGGTGCCGAACGGGCCCTATGTGCCGACGCTGGGCAAGGAAGGCATCGCCACCGCCTTTTACGGCAATCCGCGGCAGATCTTCGGGACGCTGGCCGTGAAGTTCTGAACGAAATGGAAAAGGTGAGACCGGGCGCGCCGACCAGGAGCGCCCGGTTTCCTGTTTGACGAGACGGCGAGGGAATATCCGTCATGCCGGACTTGTTCCGGCATCCACCCATCCGCAGGAGCATCGGCAGATGGTCCCGCGGCCCAGTGGACCCCGGAACAAGTCCGGGGTGACGAGGACTGGATTTGCGAAGGGCGCATATGACCAAGACCGACTCCCGCGGATATCGCGCGCTCGCCCTGACGATGCTGCTGCTGGTCTACACCTTCAACTTCGTCGACCGGCAGATCTTCAGCATCCTGGTGCCGGCGATCAAGGCGGAGCTGAGCCTGACCGATACGCAGCTCGGCGTGCTCGGCGGGTTGGCCTTTGCCCTGCTCTATTCGACCCTCGCCATCCCGCTCGCCTGGATCGCCGACCGGACGAGCCGGACCTGGACGATCACGATCAGCCTGGGCGTGTGGAGCGGCTTTACCGCGCTCTGCGGCTGGGCGGGGAATTTCGCGCAATTGTTCGGCGCGCGGCTCGGTGTCGGCGTGGGCGAGGCCGGGGGTGTCGCGCCTTCCTACGCCGTAATCGCCGATACCTTTCCGCCGGAGAGCCGGGCGCGGGCGCTGGCAGTTTATTCCTTGGGCATTCCGCTGGGATCGGCGGCGGGCGTGCTGCTCGGCGGCTATATCGCGACGACGGTCGACTGGCGGGCGGCATTCGTCGTCGTCGGGCTGGCGGGCGTGGCGATCGCGCCGCTGTTCCGTTTGCTGGTGCGCGAGCCGGTGCGCGACCGCACCCTTGCCACCACCGAGCCGGTGCGGCGGGTGTTCGCGATCCTGGCGCGCAAGCCGAGCTTCTGGCTGCTCGCCTTCGGCGCCTCGGCCAGCTCGATGCTCGGCTACGGTCTCGCCTTCTGGCTGCCCTCCTTGCTCAAGCGGAGTTTCCATCTCGAGCTGCAGGACGTGTCCTATTTCTACGGCGCGATCCTGCTGCTCGGCGGCGTGCCGGGCGTGCTGCTCGGCGGGATGATCGGCGACAGGTTCGGCACGAAGGATCGGGCGGCCTATGCGCGGGCGCCAGCGATCGCCTTCGTCATCGCGGTGCCGCTGTTCGCCGCGGGCATCCTGTCGTCGTCGGTGACGGCGGCGTTCCTGTTCTTCCTGGTGCCGCAGGCGCTGGCCTATGTCTGGCTGGCGCCGGTGATCACCGCCGTCCAGCATCTCGTGCCGCCGCACATGCGGGCGACGGCATCGGCGAGCTTCCTGTTCATCAACAATCTGATCGGGCTGGGAGCTGGGAGCTTTGCGCTGGGGGCTTTGTCCGACGGGCTGACCAGGCGGTTCGGGGACGAGGCGCTGCGTTATTCGATGCTGATCGGGCTGGTGCTGTATCTGGTGGCGGCGCTGCTGATGTGGCTGGCGGCGAAGCCGCTGCGCAAGGATTGGGTCGACTGACCCAGTTCGTCATGCCGGACTTGTTCCGGCATCCGTGTCTCGGCGAGCATTGCCCCTTATGACGACACGCGGCGCCTGATGCACGATGGACCCCGGCACAAGGCCGGGGTGACGTTCTGCTTGAGGCCTACCGCTCGCGCGTCGCGGCGAATTTTACCTTGGGGTAGCGGTCCGCCACGTACCCCACGTCCCAGGCCGTCTTCGCCATATAGACCGGGTTGCCGTCGCGGTCCTTGGCCATGGAGGAGCGGTTGAGATCCATGAACGCCTTGAGGTCGGCGGGATTCTCGGCCGAGACCCATCGGGCGGTGTCGAACGGCGCCATCTCCAGCCCGGCATCGACCTTGTACTCGGCGTCGAGGCGCGACAGCAGCACTTCAAGCTGAAGCTGGCCGACCACACCGATGATCCAGTTCGACCCGATCTCCGGATAGAAGACCTGAGTCACGCCTTCTTCCGCCATGTCGTCGAGCGCTTTCCGCAGCTGCTTGGTCTTGGTCGGATCCTTGAGCGCCACGCGGCGCAGGATTTCGGGCGCGAAGTTGGGCAGGCCGGTGAAGCGGATCGTCGCCTTTTCGCTGAGCGTGTCGCCGACCCGCAACGTGCCATGGTTGGGGATGCCGATGATGTCGCCCGGGAACGCCTCGTCGGCGAGCTCGCGATTCTGCGCGAAGAACAGGATCGGCGAATGAATCGCGATCGGCTTGCCGTGCCCCGTCGGCGTCAGCTTCATGCCGCGTTTGAAAATGCCCGAGCAGAGCCGCATGAAGGCGATGCGATCGCGGTGGTTCGGGTCCATATTGGCCTGGACCTTGAACACGAAGCCAGTGACTTCGGCATAGTCCGGCGCGATCGCGTCGGGTTGGGCCGGCTGGGGCCGCGGGCCCGGGGCATGCTGGCCGAGCGCGCCGATCAGTTCGGCCACGCCGAAATCCTTCAGCGCCGAACCGAAATAGATCGGGGTGAGATCGCCGCGGCGATAGGCATCGGCATCGAAGCTCGCATAGCCGCCCTGCGCCAGTTCGGCCTCGTCGCGCAATTTCTGCAGGCCATCCTCGGAAAGGACCTTGGCCAGCGCGGGATCGTCCAGTCCGGTGAAACGCAGCGGCTTGCCCATAAATTCGCGCGACGGGCCTTCGGGCTGGCTCAGCGTATTGGCGTAGAGATCGTACACGCCCTCGAAATCGCTGCCCATGCCGACGGGCCAGCTCATCGGACAGACGTCGAGCTGCAGGATGTCGGCGACTTCGTCGAGCAGCTCGAACGGATCGCGGCCCTCGCGATCGACCTTGTTGACGAAGGTGATGATCGGCACCGAGCGCAGGCGGCAGACCTCGAACAGTTTCCGGGTCTGGGCCTCGATGCCGCGCGCGGCGTCGATCACCATCACCGCCGAATCGACCGCGGTCAGGGTGCGATAGGTGTCTTCCGAAAAGTCCTCATGGCCCGGCGTGTCGAGCAGGTTGAAGGTCAGGCCGTCTTTCTCGAAGGTCATCACCGAGGAGGTGACCGAGATGCCGCGCTGCTGCTCGATCTTCATCCAGTCCGAGCGGGCGCGCCGGTTCTGGCCTCGCGCCTTCACCTCGCCGGCGAGATGGATCGCGCCGCCGAAATAAAGCAGCTTTTCAGTGAGCGTCGTCTTGCCCGCGTCGGGATGCGAGATGATCGCGAAGGTGCGGCGGTCGGAAATTCCAGTCATCGCAGCGCCCCTAGCGGGTCAGGGGCGCAACGTCACGCCCAGTGCGCATGTCCAGCTGTCGCCGGGCGCGATCTCGAAGACGCCGGGCTTGTCGCGGAGCTCCCCGGTATAGCCTTCGGGGTCGGCGATGCCGTGCCATGGCTCGATGCAGAGGAAGGACGCGCCGGGCTTGGTCCAGATGCCGAGCTTTGCGGTGTCGGGAAAGGCGATGTCGAGCTGTGCGCCGATCGGCGCACCATAGGTGACCTGGCGCGATTGGACCGGATCCCAGATCAGTGCATCGTCGGTGAAGAGATTGTCGCGCAGCGCGAGGATGCGCCCGTCGAGCGGCGACGGGCGCGGAATGTTGCCGATCAGGCCACCGGGAACGATCTGCTTGAGCGAATCGGGCTCATCGCTGTCGAACAGGATGTGATGCGCCTCGCGCGGCTCGCCATAGGGTAGCGGCCAGGCAAAGGCCGGATGCCAGCCGAAGCTCGCCGGCATGGAAGCGCCTCCGCGATTTTCGATGCAGGCCTCGATGTGAAGCGTCGTGCCAGCGATCACGTAGGCCAGGTCGAGCGCGAAGGCGAAGGGATAGGCGGCGCGGGTTTCTTCGCAGTCCGTGAGGCGGAAAACGGCGCGGTCTGGCGCCCGTTCCAACACCGTAAAGGGCATGCGGCGGGCGAAGCCGTGCTGCTTCATCGGATAGTCGGTGCCGTCGATGCGGAGCACATCATTGTTCAGGCGGCCGACGATCGGGAAAAGGATCGGGGCGTGGCCGGTCCAGAAGGCCGGATCGGCATCGGTCATCAGCTCCCGGCCTTCGGCGTCGCGGAGATGGGTGAGTTCGGCGCCGAACGGGTTGATCGCGGCGGAGAGGCCCGACGAGGCGATGTCGATCAGATCCGTCACAAAACCTCCGTTCGCTTCGAGCGAAGTCGAGAAGCCTGACTATGAGGCCTGTTTCTCGACTTCGCTCGAAACGAACGGAAGAGGGAAACAGGCCTCGCTTAGCCAGATGCTTCAGCCCCGCAACACCGCCCCCAGCTTTGTCGCCGCCGCCACGACCTTGTCGGCGACGACCTTCAGTTCCTCGTCGGTGAAGCTCTTCTCACCGGGCTGGAGCGTGACTTCGAGCGCAAGGCTCTTCTGGCCCTCGTCGACGCCAGGACCGGTGAAGACGTCGAACAGCCGCACGCCAGTGATCGCCGCCTTGTCCGCGCCCTTCACGGCGCGGAGCAACGAATCGGCGCCGAGATCGACGGGCACGAGGAACGCGAAGTCGCGGCGCACGGCCTGCAGCGCGGGCGGCGCATAGGCCGGGCGCATGAAGCCGGCCGAGCGCTTGCCGGGGATCGCATCGAGATACAGCTCGACCGCGGCGACCGGACCGTCGAGATCGAAAGCGCGGGCGGTGAGCGGGTGGACCATGCCGAAGGCGGCGAGCACCGTCTTCGGGCCGAGGCGCAGGGTGCCGGACTGGCCGGGATGCCAGGCATCGCCCGACGCTTCGTCAATTGGCCCCATGACCTGGAGATTCTCCACCGGGGCGCCGGCCGCGGCGAGCAGCGCGAGCGCCTCCGCCTTGGCATCGAACGCGTCGAACGGGACGGCCTTGCCCTGCTGCCAGCCGCGCGGGCGGCCTTCGCCGGCGAGGACCACGCCGAGCGTCGGGCGTTCCTTGTCAGCCAGATAGCGGCGGCCGATCTCGAACAGGCGCACGGTCTGCGCGCCGCGCTTCAAATTGCGCGCTGCCGCGGCGAGCAGGCCGGGGAGCAGCGACGGGCGCATGACCTTGAGGTCTTCGCTGATCGGGTTGGCGAGGCTCCAGGCACCGCCGCCGAAGGGCGCGGCTTCGGCCTCGGACAGGAAACTCCACGTCACCGCCTCATTGAGGCCGCGCGCGGCGGCCGCGCGGCGGGCGCGGCGTTCCAGTTTCTGCTCGGGCGTGGCCGTCGGCGTGGCGACGCCGGGCAGGCGATCGAGCGGGACCGGCGGGACCTTGTCGATGCCTTCGATGCGGATGACTTCCTCGACCAGATCGGCCGAGCCGTCCACGTCGCGGCGCCAGCTCGGCACGGTCACGTTCCAGCCGGCATCGACCGCGAAGCCGAGGCTTTCGAGGATCGTCTTTTGCCGGTCGGGCGCGATGGCGAGGCCGCCCAACGTCTCGGCGCGGTTGGTGTCATAGGCAATGACGCGCGGCGTCACCGGCGGGGTGCCGGCGCGTGTCACGCTACTGGCCGTGCCGCCGCAAATGTCGGTCACCAGCCGCGTGGCGATGGCGAGGCCGTCTTCGAGGAAGGCCGGATCGACGCCGCGCTCGAAGCGGGCGCGGGCATCGCTGGTCAGCCCGAGCTTCTGGCCGGTGCGGGCGATATGATCGGGATCGAAATAGGCGCATTCGATCAGCACGTCGGTCGTTTCCGCCGACACGCCCGATTCCTCGCCGCCCATGATGCCGCCGATATCATGGGCATGCATATCGTCGGCGATGACCGTCATGGTCTCGTCGAGGGTGTAGGTCTTGCCGTTGAGCGCGAGGGCGGTTTCGCCCGGCCTTGCCCGGCGTGCGACGAGCCCGCCCGTCAGTTTCGCCCGGTCATAGACATGGAGCGGGCGGCCGAGATCGATCATCACATAATTGGTGATGTCGACCAGTGCCGAGATCGGGCGCTGCCCGATCGCGGTGAGGCGGCGCTGCATCCAGCCCGGCGCCTGGCCGTTCGTCACGCCCGAGACCGACTGGCCGAAATAGGCCGGGCAGCCCTCCGGATCCTCGATTCGGACATCGGGGCCCGGGCCTTCGCCCGCCACCGGATCGACCGCGAGCGGCTTCAACGTGCCGAGGCCAGCGGCGGCGAGATCGCGCGCGATGCCGCGCACGCCCATGCAATCCTGGCGGTTGGGCGTGATGGCGACGTCGATCACCGGATCGTTGAGGCCGGCATAGTCCGGAAAAGGCGTGCCGATCGGCGCGTCTTCGGGCAGCTCGATGATGCCGTCATGATCCTCGCCCAGCTCTAGCTCGCGCGTGGAGCACATCATGCCGTTCGATTCGACGCCGCGGATCGCCGCGACCTTCAGCACCATGCCGTTGGACGGCACGACCGCGCCGGGCAGGCCGAACACGCCGACCAGGCCGGCGCGCGCGTTGGGCGCGCCGCACACGACCTGAAGCGGGCCCTCGCCGGCATCGACGGTGAGGACCTGGAGCTTGTCGGCCTGGGGGTGCGGGGCAGCGGTCAGCACTTTCGCCACCTTGAAGGCAGCGAGCTTCTCGCCCGGATTCTCCACGCCTTCGACCTCGAGGCCGACACGGGTCAGCGCCTCGACGATCGTGTCGAGGTCTGCGGTCGTCTCCAGATGCTCCTGGAGCCAGCTCAGGGTGAACTTCATGCCCCGACTCCCCCGGACAAGGTGGGCACGTCGAGTGCCGCGAATCCATAATGTTTCAGCCAGCGGATATCGCCGTCGAAGAAGGCGCGCAGATCGTCCATGCCGTATTTGAGCATGGCGAGGCGATCGATGCCGCAGCCGAACGCGAAGCCCTGCCACTCGTCGGGATCATAGCCGCCGGCCTCGATCACTTTGCGGTGGACCATGCCGCTGCCGAGCACTTCCATCCAGCCATCCGACCCGCCGATCACGCGCTTGCCGTTGACCAGGCTGAAGCCGACATCGACCTCGGCCGACGGCTCGGTGAAGGGGAAATAGCTGGGGCGCAGGCGCAGGACGATGTCGTCGCGCTCGAAGAACGCCTTGAGAAAGGTCTCCAGGGTCCATTTGAGATGGCCGAGGGTGATGCCCTTGTCGATCACCAGCCCCTCSACCTGATGGAACATCGGSGWGTGGGTGGCGTCGCTGTCCGAGCGATAGGTGCGACCGGGTGCGATGATGCGGATCGGCTTGTTGCCGCCGGCCGCTTGCATCGCGCGGATCTGCACGGGCGAGGTATGCGTGCGGAGCAGCATCCGCGAGGAACCGAGCGCGGCCCGCGGCGAGCCAAGCTCGCCGTCGGACGACGGGC
Organism: Sphingomonas sp. P2_B6; assembly: GCF_056404755.1. Taxonomy (NCBI): domain Bacteria; kingdom Pseudomonadati; phylum Pseudomonadota; class Alphaproteobacteria; order Sphingomonadales; family Sphingomonadaceae; genus Sphingomonas; species Sphingomonas sp. P2_B6. The sequence continues at coordinate 224,595 of NZ_JBFUDK010000006.1, read as the reverse complement.
TTTGCCCGTCGCCGGCCGTGCTCGCCTCCGGCTGCGCCGGGAAGTAAAAGGTGTCGTGCATCGCGCGGGCCGGGTGAGTCTCCGGGATGTTGAGCGCGGTGAAATTATACCAGTCGTCTTCAATCTCCGGGCCGGTCGCGACCGCGAAGCCGAGATCGGCGAAAATCTCCGCCAGCTCATCCATCACCTGGCTGACCGGGTGGACGCTGCCGGTGCCCCCCCCGCTATTGGCGCCGTCGGCGGGGAGCGTCATGTCGAGCGTCTCGCGGGCGAGGCGTGCGTCGAGATCGGCACGGTCGAGCGCTGCCTTCTTGTCGGCGATCGCCGCCGTCACGGCTTCGCGCAGGCCCTGGATACGCGGGCCTTCGACAAGGCGCTGCTCGGGCGACATGCCGCCCAGTGTTTTGAGCAGGCCGGTGATCGTGCCCTGCTTGCCCAGCGCGCCGACGCGCACCGTATCGAGCGCGTCGAGCCCGCCCGACGCCTCCACGGCGGCGAGCAAATGGTCACGCAACTGGTCGAGATCGGTCATGCAGCCCTCTTCATATCAAGGTCGATCGCCCAGAGAATGAGCGCGCCGTCCTCCGGATCGTCGCGCGTGCCGGTACGAACGAAACCGTTCTTTTCGAGCACGCGCTGCGAGCCCGGATTGTCCACGCTCGTCCCGGCGGTCAAGCCGGGATGTCCGTGTTCGAGCAGGATCGGCAGCAAGGCAGCCAGCGCCCGGGTCATCACGCCGCGACCTTCATGCGCCGGGGCGATGCCATAGCCGATCTCGTAGCGGCCATCCTCGTCGCGCCTGGTGAAGCTGGTCATGCCGACCACCATGTCGCCCTCGGCGATCAGCCAGGCAGTCGGCTTGTCCGTCGTCGCGGCGACCTGCGCCGTGACGCCGCGGAGCATGGCGCTGACCTCGGGCGGGGCGATGCCCCCTTCGCACTGGACCAGCCCGTCAGCGCGCGATTCCTCGCCCAGCAGCCAGGCATAGTCACGGTCAGTCATGGGGTGGAGCGTGATCATCAACTCGATTCCCAACGAAAAGGGCGCGGGTGGAAAACCACCCGCGCCCCAAATTTCGGTCGCTACAGGTCGCTCAGGCGGCCTGGGGCAGAGCCGCCTTCGCCTGCGCGATGATGGCGCTAAACGCAGCACCTTCGTGCATCGCGATGTCGGCCAGGACCTTCCGGTCGAGTTCGACGCCGGCGAGCTTCAGGCCGTGCATGAACGTGCCATAGGTGAGGCCCTCAACGCGGACGGCCGCGTTGATGCGCTGGATCCAGAGCGCCCGGAACGAGCGCTTCTTCACCTTGCGGTCACGATAGGCGTACTGGCCGGCCTTTTCGACGGCCTGACGGGCGATGCGGATCGTGTTCTTGCGACGGCCATAATAGCCCTTCGCCTGATCGAGGATCCGGTTATGCTTTGCGCGGGTGGTTACACCCCGTTTTACGCGTGCCATTCTCTATATCCTCCAGTTCAGCTCAGACCGTAAGGCGCCCAGGCCTTCACGGTTGCGGTGTCTGCCTTGGACAGGACCGAGGTGCCGCGGTTCTGGCGGATATACTTGCCGTTGTGGCTGATCAGGCGGTGGCGCTTGCCGGCGACGCCATGCTTCAGCTTTCCGGTGGCAGTGAGCGTGAAGCGCTTCTTCACGCCGCTCTTCGTCTTGAGTTTGGGCATTTTCGTCTCCTCATATTCGCGACGATCTATGAACGGCCACGGCAGCCCATACCGGCCGGGCAGTTCCTCTTACTCGCGGAAAGGCGGGCGCATAGCGGCATGCCCCGTGGAATGCAACCTTTTGGAACTTGCGGCGTGCGCGAACGGTTGGAGGGCGATGGATTTGCCGCCTAAAACCAACCCCGCCGAAGAAACGGCTGCGGATCGGGTCGAAGAACCGCCCGTCGCGACCGAATCGGCTGCGGAAACGCCAAGTACCGGGCGGCGGCTTTCCAAGCCCTGGCGAATCGTGCGCAACGTGGTGCTGGGCGTTATCGGCACGATCTTCCTTGCCTGGCTGATCCTGTACATCACCAAGGGCCGGTTCCTGAAGCATCCGTTCGAACGGACCGTCGCGGCGATGACACACCGCACGGTGAAGGTGCCGGGCGACTTCCAGCTCTATTTCGATCCGATCAGCATCCATTTCGTCGCCGAGGGGATGACGATCTCCAATCCGGCCTGGGCGTCCAAACCCAATTTGTTCGAGGCAAAGCGAATCGATACGCGAATCGCCACCTTCCCGCTGATCTTCGGCAATCGCCGGATCCGGTGGCTCGACATGCTCGACGGCGCGGTGGATCTGGAGTGGAGCAAGGACCGCAAGAGCAACACCTGGACGTTCAGCGAGGGCAAGGGAAAACCCTTCGAGATGCCGCTGATCCGCCGTGCGACCGTTTCGGGGACCACGCTGCGCTATGTCGATCCCCGGCTGCAGTTATCAGTCGATCTCGCTTTCCAGACGATCAAGGCGAGCGACACGCGGTTCGAGAATACGATCCAGTTCACCGGCAAGGGTATCGAGCGGACGACGCCCTTCACGCTGTATGGGGCGATGCTGACGCCGAACGCCACCGTGACCAACGGCAAGAACCAGCTCGAAATGCATATCAAGGCGGCGCGGACCGCAATCGACGTTTCAGGCACGCTCGACGCGCCGACGCGAATCGAAGGCGCGAACCTGAAGGTCACCGCGCGCGGCACCAACATCGCCGATCTGTTCAGCATCATCGGCGTGGCAGTGCCCGAGACCCGGTCCTATCGGCTCGATTCGGCGCTGACCAAGGTCGGCGACGAGTATCGCTTCATGGGGCTGAAAGGCCATTTCGGCGACAGCGATATCGGTGGCAAGCTGACGGTGGCGATGATCGAGCCCCGGCTGAAGATTACCGCGGCGCTGGCGACCCGCACCCTGGATATCGTCGATGTGGCGCCGTTCATCGGCTATAACCCGGATGAGGTCGCAGCCCGGGGCAAGGCGGGTGTGATCACGCAGGTCGGCGGCGCGCCGCGGCTGCTGCCCGATGCGACCCTGCGCGTCGAGGCGCTGCGCAATTTCGATGCGGCCGTCCAGTACAAGGTGCGGTCGCTGCGCGCGAAGAGCGTGCCGGTGTCGAACATCGACCTGACGCTGGGGCTCGACAACAGCCTGCTGACGCTATCGCCGCTGACCTTCGACATGGCGCGCGGGCACGTCTCATCGGACATCAAGATCAATGCGCGCCAGCCGGTGGTGCACACCGATTACGATATCCGCCTGTCGCCGACGCCGATGGGCGTTCTGCTGGCTGGCTATGGGGTGGACGAGGCCGGTACCAGCGGCACCGTGAAGGCGCGGATCCAGCTGACCGGGGACGGCGATACCGTCCACGAATCGCTGTCGACCTCGAGCGGGCGAATCGCGATCATCATTCCGGCCGGCAGTTTCTGGACGCGCAACGTGCAGCTGTCCGAGCTCGATATCGGCACCTTTGTCCAGAAGATGTTCGAGGGGAAATTGAAGGAACCGGTGCGGATCAATTGCGGGCTGATCGCCTTCACGGTGCGGCGCGGTATCGCGGCGGCCGACCCGATCCTGATCGACACCCAGAAGAATGTGATCCTGGGCAGGGGCGGGTTCAGCTTCCGGAACGAATCGCTCGATCTCGCCTTTCGCGCCGACGGCAAGAAGTTCAGCCTGATCTCCGGCCAGTCGCCGGTGGGCCTGAACGGCTATTTCGCGAAGCCCGGGATCAACGTGGTCAGTCCGCAATTGCTGACGCGAGCTGGTGCCGGGCTTGGCCTGGCGCTGGTGGCGAGCCCGATCGCGGGTGTCCTTGCCTTTGTCGATATCGGCGACGCGAAAAGCGCGGCGTGCGGGCCCGTGCTGTCGGGCGCGACCGCAACGGCGCAGCGTACCACCAAGGGGCTGCCGCGCGACGATGTCGGCCACGGCACCACGGCCAAGGCGGAAAACGGGAAGAAGACGCCGCAGGAGCGCAAGGAGCAGAAGAAGAAGTTTCTGGGGATCTTCTGACGCGAACTCAGTGCCCGCGACAGGCCAGGGCTTCCAGAATATCCTCGATCCGTGCCGGATCGCCCGCCGCGACGACTTCGCCGATGCTGTCGGCGGTGAGCGGATCACCCGACCAGTCGCACATGCGCCCGCCGGCGCCTTCGACCACGGGCACCAGCGCCGCGAAATCGTGCAGCTTCAGCCCGTCCTCGACCACGATGTCGAGCCAGCCCGAGGCGAGACAGGCATAATTATAGCAATCGCCGCCGAGCACCGTGCTCATCACCGCCGAATCGAGATGTTCGAAGGCGTGGAGTTGATCGTCGCCGAACAGCGCCGGCGAGGTCGTCGCAAGCAGCGCCTTCGACAGTTCGGGGCAACTGCGCGTGGCCGCGGGCTTGCCGTTGAACAGGGTCGGGCGGCCGATCACGCCGAGCCAGCGCTCGCGCAGGATCGGCTGGTCGATCACGCCGAGCACCGGCCAACCATCGGCGACCAGCGCGATCAGGGTACCGAAGATCGGGCGGCCCGAGATGAACGCGCGGGTGCCGTCGATCGGATCGAGCACCCAGGCGCGGCCGCTGGTGCCTTCGCGCACGCCATATTCCTCGCCGATGATGGCATCGTCGGGGAAGCGCGCCTCGATCGCCGCGCGCATCGCTGCCTCGGCGGCGCGATCGGCGAGGGTGACGGGCGAGGCGTCTTCCTTGGCCTCGAGCCCATGGCTGTTGCGGAAATAGGGCCGGATCGCCTCCCCGGCGAGGCCGGCAAGGGTTTCGGCAAAGGCGATCTCTGCATCGGTGACTCGCATGGCTATCGCGTAGCCGGGCCGCTCGCGGCGCGCCAGCCCGGTCAGTTGGGACTCGCGTCCGTAACAATCGGCTGGCAACACTTTGCGAATGCGCATCCTGACGATCCCCGCCGCCGCGACGATGTTGCTCCTCGCTGGCCCCGCCGCCGCTCAGCTCCGCCCGCTGGTCGAGCCGGTCGCCTCGGCCGAGGCCGCCCGGCAGGGCGTCGAGGTGTTCCTGCTCAACGAGGGCACTGCCGCGGCACCGGCCGAGGGCCCGGCCGAGATCGAGACCATCGCCGGGGACGGTGCCCATTTGCGGCTGATCATCACGCCCGACGCAGTGCTGACCGTGCAGCCCGGCGCATTCGCCAGACTGCATTACCGGCTAGCCGCCGCCGCGCCGGCCCGGCCAGCCGAGACCGCCCAGGCCATTGAAGCGGACTCGCCCGTGACGCCCCCGGTTCAGGTCGCGGCCGTCGAACGGGTCGTCACGGATTCCTCGGGTTCGTCGAGCGGCTTCTGGGATCGCTTCCGGCCGCACGAGCCGATTTACGGCGCGGCCGGCCTGGGCGATGCCGGTGCCAAGCTGCAATTCAGCTTCGCCTTCCGCGCGCTGGGCCGGGAAGGCGGCCCCAATCTCAACTTCGCCTATACCCACACCATGTTCTGGGCGCTGGGGGAGCCCTCCGGCCCGTTCCGCGCGACCAATTACAGTCCGGAAGTCTATGTCGACATGCCGATCGACCCGACGACGACGGTCGGCGGCGGCTATCGCCACGATTCTAACGGGCTGGGCGTGGGCGGCTCGATCGACGTCAATCGCGTGTTCGTCCGCGCCGCCAGGGATTTCCGGCTGGGCAACGGCTGGACCCTGCAGCTGGTGCCCCAGGCCTGGTTCTATGTCGGACAGCAGGGCGCCGCGCCCGATCTCGACCGTTATTGGGGCTATAGCGCGCTCACTGCCTCGATCGGCCGGAAGGACGGCATCAAGCTTTCGGTGACCGGCCGCGGCAATCCGGGGACTGGCAAGGGCGCGGCCGAAGCCTATCTGTCCTATCCGCTCGCCTCCATTTCCGACGATCTGCCGCACATCTATCTCTTTGGTCAGGCATTCACTGGCTATGGCGAGGCGCTGAGCGACTATAATCGCCGCGCTACACACGCCCGGATCGGCATCGCCTTCACCCGCTAGGCGCAACGCCACTCGGGGGTGGCAGCGCGGGCCGGACCAGCCGCGGGTCGCGCATTAGCCACGCCAATTAATGGTGCAAAATCCCAATATCGCGCCGTCATTTTTCCCATTCCGATGTGGGCGGGATTGGTCGACCCAGCAATTTCAATGCTTTGCGAGTTTGGCACGCTCGATGCAGTCATCCTGGCATCGGCGGCCGGATGGTCCGGATCGCCAAGATCAGGGAATGAAACAATGTCCGTCCGTTTTCACAATGTCCAGAACCTCGCGCTCTCGTTCTTCGGTGCGCTGCTGTTCACCGCGCTGATGGTCAGCGCAGCCGTCCCCGTCGTCCCGGTTGTCTGAACCGGGACGCAGACCCAGAGAAAGATCGTAAAATGACTCGCTCCCTCGTGATCGGTTTCGCGTCCTTCGCGACGACCGCCCTCCTCATCCTCGGCCAGTACGCCGCCGTCGGCGCGATCGGCTGAAGACCCCGCCCCGCCGCCCGCAGCGATAATGCGGGCGTAGCGGGGGCGAAGCGTGTAGCGTTCCGCCAGGGCATCCGCCCGATAAGGAACCGCCGCCATGGCCAAGAGCCAGAAAAAATCGAACAAGGAAGTCCGCAAGCCCAAGGCGGAAAAAGCCCCCAAGGCCAACGCGTCGAACCCTTCGAGCAAGGGCAAGGCCGTCGAAATGACCACGATCAAGAGCTGATCCATGGCCAGTGACGACGACGATTTCGTCTATGACGAAGCAAGCGGTGAATGGATCAGCGCTGCCGTTGCGCAGGCGCTATCGGCCGACGCCGATATCGTCGAAGTGCGCGACTCGGTGGGCAATCTGCTCGCCGATGGCGACCAGGTGACCTTGATCAAGGACCTGACCGTGAAGGGTGCCGGCCAGACGCTGAAGCGCGGCACCCTGATCAAATCGATCCGGCTGACCGGCGATCCACAGGAGATCGACTGCCGGTACGAGGGCATCAAGGGCTTGGTGCTGCGCGCGGAGTTCGTGCGCAAGCGCTGACGCGGACCGGCCGGGCCGGCCCACGCCGCCGTCGATCAGGCGTCGGCTTCGGCCAGCTCGGCCTGGGCGTTGAGCGTGCTTTCCGCCATCGCCGTCAGCTTCTCGTCGGTCGCCTTCTCTTCGGCCAGGGTTTCGGCGAGCACGCTCGCGCAGTCGGCGCGGCCAAGCTGTTTTGCCCAGGCGATCAAGGTGCCGTACCGCGTGATCTCATAATGCTCGACGGCCTGCGCCGCAGCGACCAGCGCCGCATCGAGCACCTGCTTGTCGGCAATATCGCCGGCGATCTCGTTGGCTTCCTTGATGATGCCGTCGATCGCCGGACAGGTCACTGCCTTCGGCTCCCGACCATGCATCTGGAAAACGCGCTCGAGCCGGGCGATCTGCCCTTCTGTCTCGCGCAGATGAGTCTCGAAGCCGGCCTTGAGGTCGGCTGCGGTCGCTTTTTCGATCATTTTGGGCAATGCCTTGGTGATCTGGTGCTCAGCGTAATAAATGTCCTGCAGGGTATGCACGAACAGGTCGTCGAGCGACTCTATATCCTTGGTGAAAAGTCCCATGTCTCGTCTCCATTGATATTGGCCGGTCCGGCCACAGGGGGCGCCGAGCGGCAGCGGTGAAACGTCAGGACGCAATCAAGGTTGCGGGCGATATCAGCGGCTTGATCTGCATCGGTGCGATTCCGGAACCTCGCTAAGCTTGCCTGTGTTCTTATTATGTTCTATTCTGCGGGCATGCAGCAATGCTTCGATTTCCTGGCCGGGGATATCGTCCGCTGGCGCGACCGGCTTGGGCCGGTGCTGGACGGCCTGGGCCTCCCGGCACGCCGCAAGCCAACAGGTCAGTTCGTCAAATCGCTGATCAGCGGGCGAACGCGCGATCCCATATCGCTGGCCGCCTATCATCGCCTGCGGGCCTGTTTCGGATCCGCATCCGGAATCGCCGCCGCAACGCCAGCTGCGGTGGAGGACATTATCGCCGACGTCACCTTTGCGCCGAACAAGGCCAGATGGCTTGTCGGCGCCCTCCGACAGATCGAGCTGGAACGCGGAAATTGCGACCTCGCCTTCCTGGGCGGACCACCGCTCGACGACGCTATGGCGTGGCTCGAGCAGCTTCCGGGCGTCGGACGCAAGGTGGCCGCATCGACGCTCAATGCCAGTACGCTTTCGCGGCCAGTGATGATCGTCGACAGCCATGTGCTGCGCATCCTGCAACGGCTTGGGTTCGTCACCGAAGCCGCCGATGCGCGGACGGCGAGCGAGACAGTGACCGCAGCGATGCCGGGCTGGAGCGGCGACGACTTCCTGTCCTTCCACATCGTCATGAAATATCTGGGCCGGACGATCTGCCGGTTCGATTCGCCCGAATGCGCTGCCTGCCCGCTCGCGGCCGACTGTCCGTCACGGCGCGATTGACAGGCGCGGCCGGGTTCGGACATGCCGGGGGCCATGAGCGATGCGGTCAAACTCCATCCGAGCTGGCTCGAACCCCTCCGGCCCGAGTTCGACAGCCCCTATATGGCGGCGCTCAAGGCCTATCTCGTCGCGGAGAAGGCAGCGGGCAAGCGCATCTTTCCCAAGGGTAATGAGTGGTTCCGCGCGCTCGACCTGACCGCGCTCGAGGAGGTGCGGGTCGTGATCCTGGGGCAGGACCCCTATCATGGCGAGGGCCAGGCGCACGGCCTGTGCTTCTCGGTGCAGCCCGGCGTCCGGCCGCCGCCGAGCCTGGTCAACATGTACAAGGAAATGGCGAGCGACCTGGGCATCCAGCCGGCGCGCCACGGTTTCCTGGAGCATTGGGCGAAGCAAGGCGTGCTGCTGCTCAATTCCGTGCTGACGGTGCAGATGGGCATGGCCGCCTCGCACCGCGACCGCGGATGGGAGAAGTTCACCGACGCCGTCATCCGCCTCGTCAATGCGAAGCCCGAGCCGGTCGTGTTCATGCTATGGGGCAGCTATGCCCAGAAAAAGGCGGCGTTCGTCGACAGCGTGGATCGCGGCGGGCGGCATCTGGTGCTGAAGGCAGCGCACCCCTCCCCGCTATCCGCACATGCGGGTTTTTTCGGGTGCCGGCATTTCTCCAAGGCGAACGCCTTTCTCGAAAGCCATGGGCAGAAACCGATCGACTGGGCGTTGCCGGCCCTGAACTGACGCCGGCGCGGCCAGCGGCCAGCGACCGCACACGATATGCTGAGTCAGCCCGACCTTGCTGTGCACCAGCAAGAGCTCGTCCGCCTGCCAGCTGATCGGCTCCACCTCCCAGTCGAACGCGTCGCCCTTGCGATAGACCAGGGTGAGATGCGGGCTGAAACGATAGGGCTGCCCGCGCAAGCGATCGACCCGCGCGATCGCGGCCGCGAGCCGCGCCTGCAGGTCGAACAGCGCTCCGATCCGCTCGCTCGGCCGCAGCACGACCGATCGGGCACTGCCGGTCATGCGATCCATCACGATCCGGAACGGCGGGACGGCAACGCACTCGCCGATCGCCTGCATCAGCGGAACGGCCCAGCCCGGCAGGCGCGGAAAATCCAGCTTGCACAGCGTGATGTGCAGATAGTCGGTCCGGACGGGCCAGCCGAGATCGAGGAGGCGGCGTTCCTGATCGATATGCGCCGCCACGGGTGCCGGCGGACGCAGCAGGAAGAGCAGGCGATCTGACCGTTCGAAGAACATGGCATGCGACTCGACAGTGTGTTCTCTTTATGTTCTATTCTTCGCAGCGTGTCCAGTCCCCGGTGGTGCTGGGCGCCTTGATTGAAGCGGGCCAGCCCGACGATGGTTCAGTGCATTGCCTGAGGAGAGGAAGACATGACCAGGAGCCACCGCGGCGGATTCCACCATATCGACCTGACCGTCCGCGACGTCGCCGCGTCGAAGGCAGTGTACGGCCCGGTGCTCGAATATCTCGGCTATCGCTGCGTCAAGGACGAGCCCGAGGGGTGCGAATGGGATCTGGGCCCGGACGGGTCAGGCGCATCCCTGGGATTGAGGGTCTGCGACCCCGCGCTCGCATCCCAAGTGCATGACCGCTACGCGCCGGGATTGCACCATCTCGCCTGGCGGGCGGCAAGCCGCGAGGATGTCGACCGGCTGCATGACCTGCTGATCGACCATGGGATCAGGGTGCTCGACGCGCCGGCGCATTATCCTGACTATTCGGGCGACTATTATGCGGTCTTCTTCGAAGATCCGGACGGCATGAAGCTGGAACTGGTCCACGCGCCCGGCTGGATCTGATCGACACACCGGCGCGAATCAGCCGACGCGCGCGCAGGTCTTTTCCGTTGCGTCGAGCCGATAGGACGCAGGATTCCTGCGCGATTCAGGTCTTTATGCATGAATTTGGCACGTGCGGTGCGTAAATCGCGCGGATTTGATGAGAAACAGCGCCAGCGATCTGATATCAACCATGATGCCCGGCGCGTCCCCGCGGCGCACCGGGAACCGAACAAACAAGATACATAAAATAACAGCAACGAGTCGCCGGCCACCAACTACATCCTATAGTATATTGCGGACAAGGCGCCTCGATGGCGCCTGCTCGTCTGGAATATCTTCGGTTCATGCTCAACGATCGTTTATGGATAAGCCGCAACCATTGCGGTATGTTTCGGAGAGGCTTGCCGGGGGAGAATCGCTCTCTCCGAGAAAGGCACCGTGCCTTCCAGGGGACATGGCGGCATCGCCATGCACGCTGGTCGGCGATGAATTCGCCCTGTGCCGGGCCGACATAGCTCTTCGAGGAAGCAGATCATGCAGCGACGACCGGAAATGTGCATCGTCAACCGCGAGCTGGTGGAGGATCTGGAACCCCTGGTCGGATCGCAGGCCGAGGTGATGCAGCGGCTTGGCATCAGCTGGAACAGCTGGATCAAGATCGTCGCCGGGCTGCCGGTGCGCAAATCGGTCGGCCAACGGCTGAAGGAGCGCGCCCTGGCCCAGGCCGCCACCGTGCAGGGTCTCAGGACGAAATTCCCGTGCAGCTCGGCGCCCGACGGCATCAACCGCGCGGCGCTGGAGAGCGTGTTCATGGCGCCCGCCGCCAATGACGCCGGGCCGGCGACGCGCCCTCCCGGCTATGGCCTGCGCGGCGTGCGGCAGGCGCGGTCGTTCGCGATGAGCGAGGGTGCGCCGGGGTGATCCCACGGCGCGAGCGCCGATGCCGTCATTTCCCACCACTGTCCGACCATCGGGCCGCGCGGATACATATCCCGCTTCTCCCATCCTCATTTCGCCGCGTGATCGAAGGGCGGCGACAGCGCGGATGAAGTAGTGGGCTAGCCTGCGGCGTGATTGAATCGACACGAAGACGGTGGTCGTGCGGGCGAATGTCAGTAGGGTCGCTGACATTGAAGGCAACAAGTCCGGCTGGCCGGAAATGGCCCCCGACGCCCCTCGCGGTCCACGCCTCTCTTTACAACTTGTTTACCATGTGGCCCGATAGTTTCCCGGACGATCCGGCGGGGAAAAGCCATGCGATCCAGTGTTTTCGGTGCGGCCCAAGCCGTCTGGCGGCGATGGTCGTCACCGCCGCCGGCCGAAATACGCGACAGCCTGGTCGCCTTTCAGTTCGCCAGCATCCACCGCCAGATTCCGACGCTCCACCTCGTCGCGCTGATCAACATCGCGCTGGTCGATTATGTGCTGTGGCATCAGCAGGTGCCGCTGCGCGACTATGGCTGGACGGTGATCGGGGTCGCGTTCAGCCTGTGGCGACTGGCCGAATGGCTCCGCCGGCCGGAAACCGGGGGCGACCCGGTCGCGATCGCCCGGTTCCTGAAGGGCACCCGCATCGCGGCGATCGCCTCGGTGGCGCTGGTCAGCGCGTTCAGCGCCGCGAGCTTCGCCGAAGGCGGCCTGGGCTATCCCCTGCTGATCCCGATCTCGCTCGCCTTCGGCACGTTCAGCATCGCGCATTGCCTGGCGCCGCTGCGCCTCACCTCGATCGCGACGCTGCTGATCGGCATCCTGCCCTCCGGCGCGGCGATGATCGTGTCGGGCGATTTCATGGCGATGGTGCTGGGCGTCAGCATGATCAGCGTCGCGCTGCTCAATATCGGCTTCCTGCGCGACTATTACCGCCAGATGATCGAGACGCTGATGCTGCACCGACGCGTCGAGACGCTGGCCAATGCCGATCCGCTGACCGGCCTGCCCAACCGGCGCGCGATCTGCGAGGCGATCGAGCGGGCGCTGGCCGAGGCCGGGCGGAGCGGCGAGCGGGTGACGGTGGCGCTGGTCGATCTTGACGGGTTCAAGGAAGCCAATGACACGCACGGCCACCATGTCGGCGATTCCCTGCTCAAGGTGGTGGCGAAACGCCTGACCCGGCATGCCGGACCGGGCGCGCTGGTCGGGCGGCTGGGCGGTGACGAATTCGTGCTGATGCTGCGCGAGGACGCGGGCGAAACGTCGGTCGACGCGCGGCTGGCCGGGGTGATCGCGCGGCTGTGCCGGCCGACGCAGATCGGGGAGCTGGAGCTGCCGGTATCGGGCAGCCTGGGCTATGCGTCCTGCCCCGGGGACGGTCTCGATCTGGATACGCTGCTGCAGGCGGCGGACGAGGCGCTGTACGCGGCCAAGCGCGGCGGCAAGGGGCGTGCGCTCAGGGTGGAGGCGGGACGGCGGGTGGCCTGACGCTTGCGGAATCGCGCGCGGCGGCGCATTCATCGGGCGGAGAGAGGGGTCGGGGGGCGCCGATGAAGCTGTTCTTGTCCGCTGCCGGGGCTATCGCCGCCTTGCTGGTGTCGTCGCCGGCCATCGCCCGCGACTATTATTATTTCAACAAGCCCGCGGTCGATCGCCAGACCTATCTGGAGGACCGGCTGGCCTGCGACGCTCTCGCGGGCGGCGTGGCGCGCGTCTCGCCCGACACGACCGAGATGAACCGGCAGATCTGGCAGAACAACAATCTGACCACCGGCCAATCGGCCGCTGCCGCAGGCATCGCCAACCTGCTGGTCGGCTTGCTGGCGGGCAGCGAGACGCGGCGGCTGCAATGGCAGGTCGAGCGCATCTGCCTCGCCGACAAGGGCTATCGCCGGTTCGAGATGGACAAGGCCGATTGGAAGGCGATCGAGAAGACGGGGGACGTCGCCGCGCGGATCGACAAATGGTTCGCGCTCGCCTCCAGCACCACACCACCGGGCAAGGAAATGTACGAATGAGGGCATTGATACGCGCGGTACTGGCGCTGGCATTGCTGGTCGTGGCGCCCGCCGCGCCGGCGAAGATCACATCGGCCGGCCAGCTCAAGCCCGACAAGGCCTATCTGCTCGTGCAGGTCGACCCGGTGGTGGTCAAACTGATGGGGACGAGTCGGATGGTCACCGGGATCCTGTTCGCGCCCTATGACGTGCAGGCGAGGCAGGTGCGTGCGGGCGTGATGGCGCAGAACGAGCCGATCGCGAAAGACGGCAAGCGTCGCCTGTTTCTGCTGGAGATCGACCCCGGCACCTGGGTGATCGCCGGGACGGGCGGCAGCGGCGCGTCGCTGGGATCGGCGGATACGAGCTTTTCGCTGGGCAGCTATCATTTCCAGGCCAGGGCTGGCGACGTGCTTGACCTGGGCGTGTTCGAGCCGCAGCGCGAGGAGACGGACAATCCCGACGCCAAGCTGACCAGCGGTAAGCTGATCGGGATGATGTTCCTGCACCAGCGGATCGAGCCGGTGCCGAACCGGCTGGAAATCCGCCCGCGGGCAGAGGGTGATATCGCGATCCCGGCCTGGCTGGCCTCGCGGCCGCTGGTGCAGCCGGCGTTCGTCTATGGCGGCACCTTCGGCAACAGCCTGGGCGGGCTGGTCAATCGCATCGACGGCAAGGAAGGGCGTGGCCGGGCGGTTGGCACGGCAAGCTATCTGTCCAAGCCGGGGCAGCCGGTGGCGGAGCCGGCCGGGGCGGCAGCTTCCGAGCCTTGAGGGGGCCGCAAGTCCGGCAGCTCTCGCCCGAAAATCGATAACGGTTGCAAAATAGCACGACCGTTCGTACTAAAAATGCATGAAAGCGGATGCGACTCGTGCGAGGGTGATCGAGGAAGGGCTACAGAGCCTGAGCCAGGGCGGGCTTGCCGCCGTCACGATCGGGCGGCTGGCCGAGGCGACCAGCCTGTCCAAGAGCGGCCTGTTCGCTCATTTCCGATCGCGCGAATCGCTGGAGATCGCGCTGATCGAAGAGGCCGTCCGAGTCGCGCGGCACCATGTGGTGGAACCGGCGATGCGCAATCCGCAGGGACTGCCGCGGCTGATGGCGCTGGTGGGCCAGTGGTTCGGCTGGTCGGCCCGCGCGGGATTGCGCGGCGGCTGCCCGATTGCCGCCGCGCTGTTCGAGCTCGACGACGCGCCGGGCGCGGTGCGCGACCGGGTGGCGGCGCTGGACGCTGAGTGGCGCGGGCTGCTGCGCGCCGAGGCCGGGGCGGCGGTGGTGCGGGGCCATCTGCATGCGGACACGGATCTGGACCAGCTCGTCTGGGAACTATGCGGCATCTATCTCGCGCACCATAGCGCGATGCGTTTCCACCGCGACCCGGACGCCGACCGGCGCGCGCAGACGGCGCTGGTCGCGTTGCTGCGGCGAAACGGCGCCGACCCCGCAGATCTCTAGCCCCGGAGCAACTCCATGGCCTCCTCAGCCGCTTCGTCGGCGATTATCGACGACCTCGCGCAGCTGCGGCGGCTGCGCCTCGCCTCCTTCGTCGAGGCGAGCACATTGCTGATCCTGCTGCTGGTCGCGGTGCCGCTCAAGCATGTCCTCGGCTATGCTATGGCCACGCGCATCATGGGGCCGGTGCACGGCGCGGCGTTCGTCGCCTATCTGTGGAGCATGATCGCCACCGTCTCGGGCGGCGGCTGGTCGCGGCGCGAGACGCTCCGGCTGGGCGTGGCCGCGTTCGTGCCGTTCGGTGGTTTCCTCAATGCCGGGCTGCTGCGCCGCAAGCGGGCGGCGCTCGCCGCCGGACTGGAGCGGCGATGATGCCTTATCTCTGGGTGAAGGCAGCGCATGTCGCCGCCGTCCTGCTCTTCATCGGCGGGCTGTTCGCGCAGAGTGTCGCGGTGGCGGCCGGCCGGCGGGGCGAGCCGGCCATGGCGACGCTGGTTGCCACCTGGGACCGGCGGGTGACGGTGCCGGCGATGCTGCTGCTGTGGCTGACCGGCGCGACGATCGCGGTGCAGGGGGCATGGTTCGGGAGCGGGTGGCTATGGGCGAAGCT
This sequence comes from Sphingomonas sp. P2_B6, assembly GCF_056404755.1. Classification (NCBI taxonomy): domain Bacteria; kingdom Pseudomonadati; phylum Pseudomonadota; class Alphaproteobacteria; order Sphingomonadales; family Sphingomonadaceae; genus Sphingomonas; species Sphingomonas sp. P2_B6. The sequence continues at coordinate 209,401 of NZ_JBFUDK010000006.1, read as the reverse complement.
GGTCTTCGTGCTGGCGCTCACGGGGTTGCACGGGGTTCAGTCGGGCAGGCTGCGGCGGTTGCGAAACGGGGCCGAAGGTGACGCGCGCGTGCCCGCCCTTGGCGTAGTGGCCTTCATCGGATGCTCGACCACGCTCATTGCGCTGCTGGTAGTCGTCAAACCGTTTTGAGACTGAGGCCGGGGCTGCGTCGTATTGGCGCGTCAGCGCGGCGTGGGGCGCCGGACCGCGATCACGCCGGCGGCGATGAAGGCGATGAGCGCGAGGCCCTGGGCGATGGCGAAGGGCGGCTCGGTGCCGGTCGGCGCGAAGGCGTTCAGGAAGGGGATCTTCTGGAACCCCTGCACGATCCCGACAAAGACGTTGAGGTAGAGCGCGAAGACCGCGGTGATCGTGTAGACCGCGCGCCAGATACCCGCCCGCGCGAAACCATACAGCGCGACCAGCGCCACCGCGAGATCGACCAGCGAGATGGCGCCGACAATGTGCGGCGGACCGATCACTTTCAGCGGGAAGAAGAAGCCGGTGACGCTGGTCAGGATGGTGAAGACCAGGAAAACGAGGTTCCACGCGCCCAGCCATCGTCCACCGAGCAGCGCCGCGAGGAAGACGAGTCCGGTCAGGATGCCGATCAGGCTGATGATCGTGTGAAGCTGTGTGAACGCTGGCACGGATAGTCCGAGAATCATTTGCCCACCCCCTTGTTTCGCGCAGATTATATCGCGGGAAGGGCGTCGGCGAGCGGTTTTATGACGGTAGCGGAATGAAAAGGGTATGCAGGATACGGAAACGCGCCGCGGCTCCGGCATTCGGCCGAAACAGCGCAGACGGCATCTTCCGCCCGGCGGCACCGAGACCTTGGTATGAGATCAACATTGCTGGTAATCCGCCATTGTCCTGACGACGCGGCAGGCATTTTTAGACAAGGTCCCTCGCATGACCGAAAAACGTCCGGATGGCATCAGGGACTATCACGAACCCGCCGGCGGTTGGGGTGCGCTCAAGGCGGTCGCGGTCGCCCTGAAACGCCAACAGGTGATCGTCCAGGGCAGCAAGACGCTGTTGAAGAACAACCAGCCCGATGGCTTCGACTGTCCAGGCTGCGCCTGGCCCGACCCCAAGCACACCTCCGCGTTCGAATTTTGCGAAAATGGTGCGAAGGCGGTCGCGTGGGAATCGACGGCCAAGCGCGTCGATCCGGACTTCTTTGCCGCGCACAAGGTCGCCGACCTTTGGGAGCAGCCCGACCATTGGCTCGAAGGCCAGGGCCGCCTCACCCATCCGTTGCGATACAATCCGGCGACCGACCATTATGAAGTCGTCGCCTGGGAAGAGGCGATCGCCGATATCGGCGCCAGGATGGCGGCGCTAGACCATGCGGACCAGGCGGAATTCTACACGTCGGGACGCGCCTCCAACGAAGCCGCTTTCCTGTTCCAGCTCTATGCCCGCGCGTTCGGCACCAACAACTTCCCCGACTGCTCGAACATGTGCCACGAGGCGACATCGGTCGGGCTGCCGAAGTCGATCGGCATCGGCAAGGGCACGGTCAGCCTCGAGGATTTCGACCATGCCGATCTCATCCTGTCGATGGGCCATAATCCAGGGACCAATCACCCGCGCATGATGACGTCGCTGCACGACGCAGCGAAGCGCGGGGCGACCATCATCGTGCTCAATCCGTTGAAGGAGCGCGCGCTCGAGCGTTTCCAGGCGCCGCAGGAACCGGTCGAGATGGTGACGATGCGCTCGACGCCGATCGCCTCGGCCTATTTCCAGGTGAGGATCGGCGGCGATGCAGCGGCGCTGAGGGGCATCTGCAAGGCCTTGATCGACATGGACCGCGCCGCCACGGCGGCCGATACCGCCCCGGTGCTCGATCACAGCTTCATCGCGGGGCACACCGCGGGCTTCGACGCCTTCGCCGCCGATCTCGACGCCATCTCATGGACGGAGATCGAGCGCGGCAGCGGCCTGGCCCGGGCCGATCTCGAACAGGTCGCCAGGGCCTATGCCGCCGCCGAGGCAACGATCGTCTGTTATGGCATGGGGATCACCCAGCATCGCACCGGCACCTCCAATGTCCAGCAGATCGCCAACCTGCTCCTGCTGAAAGGCAATATCGGCCGCCGCGGCGCGGGCATCTGCCCGTTGCGGGGCCATAGCAACGTCCAGGGCGATCGCACCGTCGGCATTACCGAGATCCCGACCAAGGCGTTTCTCGACCGGATGGAATCGGTCTTCGGCTTCGTTCAGCCGCGCAAGCACGGCCATTCGGTCGTCGATGCGATCGCGGCGATGCGCGACGGGACCTCGAAGGCGATCATCAGCCTTGGCGGCAACCTCGCGGTCGCGGGTCCCGATCCGGCGGCCTGCTTTGCGGCGTTCCGCAATCTCGATCTGTCCGTCTCGCTCGCGACCAAGCTCAACCGCACGCACCTGCTCACCGGCAAGACGACCTATATCCTGCCCGTACTCGGCCGTACCGAGCTCGACGAGCAGGCGACCGGCGTCCAGTCGGTCACGGTCGAGGATTCGATGTCGATGGTCCATGCCTCGCGGGGCTTTCTCGCGCCGCCGAGCGACATGGTGCGATCGGAACCCTGGATCATCGCCCGGCTCGCGCGCGCGACTCTGGGCGACAAGGTGCCGGTCGACTGGGAAATGCTCGCCGGCGACTATGCCCTGATCCGCGACAGGATCGAAGCGGTCTTCCCCGATTTCGAGGCTTATAATGACCGCATCCGCCAACCCGGCGGCTTCCACCTGCCCAATTCCGCTGCCGAGCGGGTGTGGAAGACGGAGAGCGGCAAAGCCAATTTCCTGATCTTCCCGCAGGGCGATGACGACAGCGCCGCGGAGCAGCCCGACATCTTGCGCCTGACCAGCCTGCGCGCGCACGACCAATACAACACCACCATCTATGGGCTGGACGATCGCTATCGCGGGGTATTCGGGCGGCGCGACGTCCTGTTCCTGAATGTCCGCGACATGGCGCGTCTCGGCTTTGCCGAGGGCGATGTGGTCGATGTCGAGACGGCGCTGACTCATGCCCATCCCGACCGGGTCGTGAGGGCGCTGACGATCGTCCGCTATGATCTGCCGGATGGCTGTTGCGCCGCCTATTATCCCGAGACGCAACCGCTGATCGCGCTCGAGGATCATGATCCGGCGAGCCTGACCCCGTCGTACAAATCGGTCCCGGTGCGGTTGCGGCGCGCGTCTCCGGCGGACCTCGCCACCGCTACCGTTATTCGCGCGGGCCTGGTCGGGCGTGCGGATGACGCGTCTCGGGCGCGGGGATCCGTCGCGATGCAGCAATCGCCCGCCGATCGGTCCGAGCGGTGAGGGGTCGCCTTACCGGTCGGGTGAACGCCGCGCCCGCGAATGGCGATGTGGAAGATCGATGAATCGCTCCATACCCGGCCTGTTCGACCGGATCGCCAGAAACGGCGATCGCGACCCTGTGACCCGCGCGGTTGCGGTGGAGAAGCCCATCGCGATCGAATTCAATGGCATCGGCTATGCCGTCATGATGGCTACCCCGCAGGATCTGGAAGATTTCGCGGTCGGCTTCGCCTTGAGCGAGCGGCTCATCGAAGACGATCGCGACGTTCTGGCGATCGACACGCATGAAGTGGCCGCCGGCGTCGTCCTTCGGGTTCAGCTCCCGGCCGCGAATGCCGCCAGAGTGGTCGACCGGGTCCGCCACCGCATATCCGATTCCTCATGCGGTCTTTGCGGGATCGACAATCTCGAACACGCCCTGCGGCCGCTCCCTCGGGTACCGGCAGCGCACGGCATCGCGGACCACGCGATCTTCGCTGCGCTGGAGCAGCTTGGCGACCGCCAGCCGCTCAATCGCGCGACCGGTGCGGTCCACGCCGCGGCCCGATGTTCGGCGGATGGATCGATCATCGACGTGCGGGAGGATGTCGGGCGCCATAATGCCTTCGACAAGCTGATCGGCGCCATGGTGAGGGCAGGCATCCGGTGGGATGGAGGCTTTGCCTTGCTGTCGTCGCGCTGTTCCTATGAGCTGGTCGAGAAAGCGGCTCTCAGCGGGTGCCCGACGCTGGTGACGATCTCGGCCGCAACCGACCTTGCGATCGCTCGCGCTCGATCTTGTGGGTTGAGGCTGATGGTCCTGGCCAGACCGGATGCCGTGCTCTCGGTCGCCGGAGGGGACGGAGCGCCATGATCCTCGGTGTGGTTCTCGCCGGGGGCATGTCGCGGCGATTTGGAACGGACAAGGCCATGGCCCTGTGGCGCGGCCGACCGCTGCTGTCGCATGCGGCGGAGACGCTTGCCCCCCATTGCGATCTCGTCGCGGTCTCGGGTGGCAGTCGTGCCGCGATGGGCTTCCCGACCATCCCCGATTGGCCACGCGACGATCTCGGCCCGCTGGGAGGGATTTGCGGCGCGATGCGGCACGCCAGCGACATGGGTTTCTCCACCGTCCTCACCATCGCCTGCGACACGCCTGTCGTCCCGGCATCCGTCTTCGTCCGCCTGGTCGCCGCGAAAGCGCCGGCCTTTGTCCGGGGAATGCCGGTTATCGGATGCTGGCCAGCGGACCTGGTCAGCGACCTGGCGGACTATCTGGAGCGGTCGCCGGAGCGGTCGATCATGGGCTGGGCGGAGAAGGTTGGCGCGATCGAGATCGAGGTGGAGCGGCCTATTCCGAACGTCAATCGTCCGGATGATCTGGCTGGGCTCACAGCGCCTTGACGGCTTAGGTGCCAGCCAGGGCGGAGGGCGAGTTTAGTATAGTGTTCCCTTAACTCAAGCAGGAGCAGCAGCCGCTCATCCGCCTTGGAGAGGCGACTTTCCGGCAGAACGATGGCCATTACGCCTTCCCACGCTAGCGCAGTTATGCAGCTAATTCGTGGGGATACTCGTCATAGGTCCGCCCATGCAGCTTTCGCCCCGCAGCCTTCTTGTTGCGCCCGCCCCATTGCTTGAAGAAAAACGCAGAACCGGATTTTCGGCAAGCGTCTTTAATCTGATCGACCCATTCGATTTTCATCGGGCGTGCACTCGGGCCAGACTCACCACCGACAATTGCCCAATGCACGCCGCGCAGGTTCAAAGCCCCAACAGGACCAATAAGTGGCTCGAACGAAACGAACCGGGTCATTCCGGATATTGAGGTTAAGTGACCAATTCTGCTCACTACTGCCTCGTCTTCCACAGATGTCCCTATCCATACCTGTGGTAGCGGGGCTAGCTCGCCGCTCGCAAAAAGTGCCGCCATTCGTTCGGGGCGCTTTGTCAAAACCTGGAATTGGTGCTGCGGACATTGGGCCATAATTGCCCAGACATTTTGGATAAAGGCGGATGGCACATCATCGTGAAACAAGTCAGACATCGAGTTTACGAAAATACGCTTGCCGCGCTTCCAGTTCAGCGGTTCATTAAGGGTAGATGGATCGATATTTATTCTTCCGGTCCATACAGTCCTACCGCCGCTTTTCCGCGTTGTACCTTCGTATTTGGGATGCCTCATCGCTTGCAGTCGGGCTGCCATCCGCATCGCGTAACAATTGGTGCATCCCGAAGACGCGATATTGCAACCCGCGACCGGATTCCACGTTACATCAGTCCACTCGATATCTGAGGTGCCAGCCATTTTATTTCAACACTGCTGCGGCCAGCCGCTTGGCAAGCGTGTTCGCGCCTGCGCTGGGATTAGCGCAGGCGAATATGAGCGAAAATTCGTGCAGTCCCCCACGGCCAAGAGGCAGCGCCGCATCTAACACGCCCCCTTTAAACACTGTGCCTAGTTGCGCCATTGCGACCTTCTCAAACCATGCCGCGTTAGCGACTTTTCTAGTCGTGGGCTCAATGGCTCCGAAGAGGTCCATTCCACACTCTTCCTCGACAACCGCAGCCTTCCGCCACTGATCGGTCCCCAGAATCTCATCAATCCGAGAGCCACCAGCTTCGAGTATCGAGCCATCGCCCTTCACTTGACGGCTCATAGCTAGGACAGGGACCAGATACCAAAGATCGACGGCCCGCGTCTGCCCGAGTTCTCGAACCATGGAAAAATTCATCTGAAGCCCGAACGGGTCGAGAAAAACAACCGCTCGGCTCTTACGCCAATCCGTATCTCGGCAGAGTGAAATTAACGCCTCATTGGCATCCAACTGAAGAAACGTGACGCGCTCAAAGAGTTCCGGAAATCGTTCTGCGACGACAGCGGTTAGGGAGCGCACGTTTGAGCGCTTTGTGTCATTCAGAACGTAACGATCAAACGGCGGTCTAACTTCCAAGGCTCGGACAGCTGATCCAATCGTTATGTCATCAGCGTCGACCAAGTGACCTTGGCCCGTCGATGGGCGCTTAGCCGTCGAGGAGCCCGAGCCGGCACACGCATCGACGTATAGCAGTTCGAAAGACTGCCTTTTTAAGGCCGTCGTGAAGGCGCCGAGGTACTTCTGAACTGTCTGTAGCTTCCTCTCGGTATGAGCACTGCCAAACTGCTGCGTCGTACCAACCATGCCATCGCCCCGTCGCAAAGAACATTTGCAGAACTATAGCAATTTATTTGACATGGCAAACGCAGCTACTCCGCCGCTGGCAGGTAGATCTCCCACCCGTCTGCCGGAACTTCTCGCTCATTTCGTCCATGCCCTTTTCGGCATCGGCATTCGGAATATCGGAATATCGGTGACAGTGCACGTTGTAGCAGAAGCGACGGAGACTTAGCCCACGACGTGACCGTAAGCCGCATATAACTCCAGCACCCGCTCCGGCGTTATGCCCTCCGCCTGCGCGCGCGCAAGATCGTGATCTTCGTTCCCCAAGGTGATGACGGGCCGCTGGCGGGCCAGTTGGGGATGGACCCAGCAGGGCTGGTTCAGCGTGTCCCCGAATGGCGCGAGACGGTTGGAGAACCAGCCGGTCCATGGCCCCAGGTTCGCATAGGCGCCCTCGTCGAAGCCATAGAGATAGATGTCGAAATTGGCGCGGGAGAGCGTGGACCACACGCCGAAGCCGAATTTATCGGCGAGGCCGTGGACCGGGATGTCGAACACGCAGCGTATGAAGAAATGTTCGCCGCCGACGACGCAGAAATCCTCCGAGAGGAAATCGCCGTCGAAGCGGATGGCGCCGTTGGACTCATATTCTTCCGGCCCCTCCCAGAAATCCGGGGCGAAGGATGCGAGGTGGAACATGCCCTTGTGGGTCAGGTCGCAGGAGGTGCATTTCCAGCCTGCGCCGCACAGGCGGTCCAGCGCGGAGGGGGGCTTTTTACGGCCGAAGAATTTCATGGAGATTCTCGGTCATGACCAATGGCCTTTTCCGCCGTCTTGCTTGTGGCAACGCCCCCTCCACCATTCGCAAAGGGCGAATGGTCCCCCTCCCCCTGCTTCGCAGAGGGAGGAATGAGAGGGGCGCCTCACGCGCGCGTAAACCTTACTCCGCCGCCGGCAGGTAGATCTCCCCGCCCTTCTCGCGGAACTTCTCGCTCATTTCGTCCATGCCCCTTTCCGCATCGGCATTCGCGAAGCGCGCCCGTGCCGCGTCCCCGTCCTGCGCCGGTGCGGCGGCAAGGAAGCTGTCCACGCCGCTGTTCTGCTTCGCCGCGAAGTCGCGCACCTCTTGCGTGATCTTCATCGAGCAGAATTTAGGGCCACACATCGAGCAGAAATGCGCGGTCTTGGCGCCTTCAGCCGGGAGGGTCTGGTCGTGGTACTGCTCCGCCGTGTCGGGATCGAGCGACAGGTTGAACTGGTCGCGCCAGCGGAATTCGAAGCGGGCGCGTGACAGCGCGTCGTCGCGGAGCTTTGCGGCCGGGTGGCCCTTGGCGAGATCGGCGGCGTGGGCGGCGAGCTTGTAGGTGACGACACCCACCTTCACATCGTCGCGGTCGGGGAGCCCGAGATGCTCCTTGGGGGTGACGTAGCAAAGCATCGCCGTGCCGTACCAGCCGATCATCGCGGCGCCGATGCCGCTGGTGATATGATCATAGCCGGGCGCGATGTCGGTGGTGAGCGGCCCGAGCGTGTAGAAGGGCGCCTCCCCGCAGACCTCGAGCTGCTTGTCCATATTTTCCTTGATCTTGTGCATCGGCACATGGCCGGGGCCTTCGATCATGACCTGGACGTCGCTCTTCCAGGCGCGGTGAGTGAGTTCGCCCAGGGTATAGAGCTCGCTGAACTGCGCTTCGTCATTGGCATCGGCAATGCTGCCGGGGCGCAGGCCGTCGCCGAGCGAATAGGCGATGTCGTACGCCTTCATGATCTCGGTGATTTCGTCGAAGCGCTCGTAGAGGAAGCTCTCCTTGTGGTGCGCGAGGCACCATTTCGCCATGATCGAGCCGCCGCGGCTGACGATGCCGGTGACGCGCTTCGCGGTCATCGGGACGTACGCCAGGCGCACGCCGGCATGGATGGTGAAATAATCCACGCCCTGTTCGGCCTGCTCGATCAGCGTGTCGCGGAAGATGTCCCAGGTCAGGTCCTCGGCCACGCCGCCGACCTTTTCCAGCGCCTGGTAGATCGGCACGGTGCCGATCGGCACGGGGGAGTTGCGCAGGATCCATTCGCGCGTGTCGTGGATGTTGCGGCCGGTCGACAGGTCCATCACCGTGTCCGCGCCCCAGCGGATCGACCAGACCATCTTGTCGACTTCCGCCGCGACGTTCGAGGCGACGGCGCTGTTGCCGATATTGGCGTTGATCTTGACGAGGAAGTTGCGGCCGATCGCCATCGGCTCGGATTCGGGGTGGTTGATGTTGTTGGGGATGATCGCGCGACCGCGGGCAACCTCGTCCCGGACGAATTCGGGCGTGACGTGATCGGGGATCGAGGCACCCCAATCCTGGCCGTCGCGGATCAGCTTCTCCTTGGCGGCGGCGCGGCCCATATTCTCGCGGATCGCGACATATTCCATCTCGGGCGTGATGATGCCGCGCCGGGCATAGTGCATCTGGCTGACATTATGGCCGGCCTTTGCGCGCAGCGGACGCTTCACGACATTGGGGAATTGCGGCACGCCGGCGGAACGGTCCGGGCCGGACAGGCCGTTATCCTCGGGCCTGATCTCGCGCGCGTCATAGCTTTCGACGTCGCCGCGGCCGATGATCCAGTCGCGACGGAGCGACGGCAGGCCGGCATTGATGTCGATGATCGCCTTGGGATCGGTATAGGGGCCCGAGGTGTCGTAGACGCGCAAAGGCACTTCACCGCTCGACGGCTCGAGCACGATCTCACGCATCGCCACCCGCCATTCGCCGACATGGATCTTGCGCGAGCCGCGGATCGGGCCAGTGGTGACGCCGATTTCGGTGCGGGCGGGGATGTCGGCCATGGGTGTTCGCTCCAATATGCGGAGCGAGGACGGATTTCGGGTGAAAGCCGCTCCCTCCCTCCGCCGGTCTCAACCGGATCAGGTTCGGCGGGTCGGGGGCTGCAGCCCCCCTCTCAGGCGCGCATCAGCGCCCCCCCGGGGATGGGACCGGTCTAGGCGTATCGGCGCATAAAGAAAAGGCCGCGCGACCCAAGGGTCGCGCGGCCTGTCTCTTTGCGATCCTGCCAGGTTCAGCTGGCGGCGCTGGTCTTGAAATAGGTGCTGATCACGCCGTTGGGGTAGAAACCCCCGCCGACCACCGCCGAAGAGGAGGTGTACAGCACATTGAGCGCCTGGCCGGGGGTGCGGCCGAAGACGATGCCGTCGATATTGGTCGGCGTGACGTTGGCGGTGCTGGCATTGCCGGTGACCCCCTGATCATTGTCGCTGGCGCCGTCGAACGAATCCCGGGCGTTGCTGAGCTGATCGGTCGCCGAGCGCGCGGCGGTGCCACGGGCGTAGAGCTGCGAGCGGACCATCGCGGCGTGGAAGGACTTCGTCGCCAGCGCGTCCGCCGCCGCGTTGAGATAGAGCAGGTTCGCGATCGACGGCGCCGAGCCGATATAGGCGCTGACGATGACGTCCTGCAGCAGGAAGGCGCCGAGCAGGAAGTTGGTCTCGCTCGAATAGGGATCGAACTGATCGGCGGGACCGATCAGGCCCGCCACGCGCGCCAGCCGGGTGAAGCCGCCGGTGATGCTGTTCGAGATGTCGATCACTGGCTGGGCGGAAACCGCCGCCGAGCCGATCGCCGAGCGCAGGAAACCGAGCAGGGCGAGCTCGCCCGCCGCGATCTCGCGCGCATATTGGCCGAGCAGGGCATCGGTGAAGGTCACCTGAGTGCCGCCCGTTACCGCGCCCTGGGTGCCGGTGCCGGTGAGCAGCGCGGCACCGCCGCCGGGCAGGGTGGCCGAGGCAGGAATCGCCTCGACACCAGCGCCGGTGGTCGCGCGGATGAAATATTGCGTGACGAGATATTGCAGCTGAAGCGTGAAGTTGAGGTAGTCGACATCGAGCGCGACCGTGGAGGTCGAGGTGGGCGACGGCGTGGGCGTGACGGTCGAGGTGGGCGTCGGCGTTGGCGAGGTGTCGTTGCTGCCGCCACAGGCAGCCAGGCCCATCGCCACGGTGGCGCTGCCGGCGAGCAGCAGGAAGCGCCGGCGCTGCCCGAAGCTGCGGTCGTCGGCGGGGCCGGCCATGTCGAGCGCCGGGATCGGGGAGTCGGTATCGGTCATCGTGAAATCTTCCCTTTGGGGAGCACAGGTGCGATCAGTTCGCCGAGCTGGTCTTCACCGTGCCGTTGAGGCCGGCGGTAAAAAAGCCGCCCAGGCTGACGGCAGCGCTGTTCAGATAGAGAATGTTGAGCACCTGGCCGGTCGAGCGGCCGGCGATGAGGCCGTCCGCGCCGGCGGGCACGATGTTCGACACGATATTGCCGCTGACCGTGCTGGGCGAAATGCCCTGATCGAGATCTGCCGTGCCATCGAGCGTATCCCGGACGTCGGAGACCTTGTCGGCGTTCGTCCTGAGCGCCGGCGTCGCCACGCCCTTTGCATAGAGCAGCGACCGGATCACCGCGGTGTGATGCGAATGTGTCGAGACCAGGCCGAGGACCTTGCCGAGGAACGCCTTGTCCGAAATCGAGGCGGCGGCGCCGGCAAAGGCGGTGACGAGCACGTCCTCGAAGATATAGGCGCCGAGCAGGAAATTCTCGTCGCTGGCATAGGGATCGAACGCGCCCGCGGCAGCGATGCCGGCGGCGACCGCCATCTTGCTGAACGCACTGGTCGTGCCGGTGCCGAGATCGATCGCCGGCTGAGCGGTCGCACCGTCGGTGCCGAGCGTGGCGCGCAGGAAGGAGACATGCGCGGCCAGGTCCTGCTGGATCTCGCTGGCATATTGAGCGACGAGCGGATCGGTGAAGGTCACCTGACGCGCGCCGGTGGCGGCGCCGGCGGTACCGACCCCGGTCAGCATCGCGGCGGGAAGGCCGGCGCCGGTGACGGCGAAGCTGTAATATTGCGCGGCGAGATATTCGAGCTGGAGCAGGAAATTGCCCATGTCGTTGTCGACGATCGTCGCGGCCGAGGCCGACGTGGCGATCGACAAGGCGCCGGCGCCCGCCGCGGTCGCCGCGGCGGCGCCGAGTGCGGCCCTGAAGAATTCGCGGCGCTCGTTGCGCAGGTTGCTTTCCGGCTGGAGGGGCGACTCGCTACCCTCGATCAGCTGCTGGTCGTCGGTCAAAATGACCTCTCCTTGAGATGGTGTCCCATGACAGGACGGATTCAGCCACCGTTTCCCGTCATTTGCATGACCGGGCATGTCGATTTCCGACCGGTTTCCGTCTTCGGGTAGCCGATGTGCGGGGGCGACAGCAACAGTCGTTCGCCCCCGATCCATCGCACATCCCTTCGGTCCACCTCAAAAAAGGGATCAGAAGGTGTAGCCGAGCCCGATCGCGCCGAACCACTGGTTGCGACTGCCGGCGATGCTGACCACAGGGCTGTCGGCATAACTGCCCTGCATCCGGGTGTAGGACCCCATCGCATAGATGCCGAGGCCGTGGAGCAGATCGCCGGTGAGCGAATGGCCGACGACCGTGCCGAAGCTCACGTCCTTCCACCCCTTGCCGCCGCTGAATACCGGCAGGCCGCTGCGTGCCGAGCCAGCGGCATCGACGTCGAAATAGGCGCGGGAATAACCGGCGCCGGCATAATCGGCCGAGACCGAAATGCCGACGAACGCCTTGCGGCTGAGTGGCGTGGTATATTCGATCGACGGCGTGATGACGTAGCTGCGATAGACCTTGCCGACATCATGGACATAGGCGACCTTGAGCGAGAGGCTGTCATAATCGCTGGTGATCACACCGGTCTTGGCGATGCCGACATAGCCGCCGGCCTCGAGCGCGATCTTGCGATTGCCCAGTGCCTTGACCTGCGGATCGGTGACGCGGCCGGTGCGGTTGAAGTTGAGGCCGACGATCGGGCCGAACTGAACATCGAAGGACGGGCCCGACGGGTTCGGGATCAGATCGACATAGAGTTGGGTGCCGCGCGTCGAGAAGGCGAAGCCGGCGACCTTGCCGCGCGCCGCGACGGCGGGGGCGATGATATAGTCGTTCGACCCTTCATAGCTCGGCATCAGGGCCGCGCCGCCGCCGATGGTGAAGCTGGTGCGGTCGGCATCGGGGGCCTCTTGCTGCGAAGGGCCCTGGGCGGACACCGCCGGTATCTCCTGCGCGAAGGCGGGCGCCGCGGTGAAGCAGGACAAGGTTGCGGCGAGCAGGGCGATACGATTTTGTGCGGTCACAAGCATACTCCAGGAACGGGTCATCAGGGCGGCAAACGCGGCCTGCCGCGCTTTGGGTCCGCCGCCTCGATCCTAAAGCAGGTAAAGCATCCTCACCTGTTGCGCATCGGCATCACCGGAAACGGTGAAACGCGCCGCCTTGAAGCTGGGCGGGCCGAAGGTGATGACCGGGTTGCGCGAGAAGCCGAAACCCTCTTTCGGAATGCCGGCAAAGGTATCGAGCCGGCCATTGCCATTCTCGTCATGGATCACCGCGATGGCGTAATCGCCGCGCGGCAGGCCGTCAAAGGCGATATCGTGGCGAGTCGCCGGCACCGACCGGGTCACCGCATGCCTGTCGTCGGTGCATTTGGGGAAGTTCGCGGGATCGGCGGTGAGGCAGATGCGGATCAGACCATGCGTCGAGCGCAGCTTCGCCACGTCGAGCGACAGGTCAGAGACCGGCGTCGCGCCCGGCAGCAGCGCCATCGCGACGATCGCCAGGCCCAATCGCCTTCCGACGCGCACGCGCATGGTCGCGGGCGAAATCGCCGACGCCGCGGTCCGTGCCGCAAAGGCGATCCCAGAAGCGGAAATAGAGCCCATAATTCCCCCCATATTGCTCATGGTGGCGCTGATGATGGCTCGCCGTGATGAGCCAGGCCCCCATTCGCCCCCGCCACATGAACGTAGGAAAAACCTCCCACCCCATATGGTTGGTAACCCCCATAACGGTCATCACGGTGAGCACCACCGCGAGCGCGTAGGGGTGGATCGGAATCACGAACACCAGTAGCGGAATTGCCACAGCGCCGGTGATCGCCTCGATCGGGTGAAACGCCATCGCCGCCCAGGCGGTGGGCGGGCGGCTGGCATGATGGACGGCATGCGCGAGGCGGAACGGCCGGGGCAGATGCATCCAGCGATGCGTCCAGTAGAACCAGGCGTCATGCGCGATCAGGTAAAGCAGCACCGAGACCGGCAGATACCAGAGGGGGAAGGCGTGGACGTCGCTGTAGATCCTCGTCCAGCCGCGATTCTGCCAGCCCCAGGCGATGATGCCGGCGGGCGCGCCGTAGATCGCGGCGGAGGCGAGGCTCCACCAGATCTCGCGCCGGATCTGCGGATCGAGCCCGGCGTAAAGGCCGGGATGCTTCGCGCGGGTCGCCAGATCGAAGGCGCCGCTGACGATCAGGTAGCGCACGCCGACGATCAGCGTCATCGCGACGGCGGAGAGCAGGATGGCGAAGGCGATAGTCATCGGCACCGCCTTACACGGCAAAGCCCCGGCTAGACCACCATCGCGGCGCAATCCCGCGCGATACGTTCCAGCGACTCGCGCGATTCGCCGGCGCGGGCCCGCACGCTGAGCGAATGCAGCGCGGAGGCGACGACCACGGCGGACGCGGCCGGGCGCGTGCTGCCCGCCTCCACCAGCAATGCCTCGATACAGCGATCCTCCATGGCGAGGAATCGCGCGAGCACCGCGCGTACCTCCGGATCGGCGGCGGCCTCCGCCGTGGCGGTCCCGACGAGCAGGCACCCCGACGGCCCCTTCTCGCCCGACATATAGCCGTTGATCGCCCCGATCAGCATGCGTTCGACCATCTCGCGCAGCGGCAGGCCGAGCCCGTGCAGCGTGCCGAAGGAACGCTCGACCCGCTCGATCAGCCGAGTCAGCGCGGCGACATAGAGCGCGCGCTTGTCGCCGAACGCGGCATAGAGGCTGGGGCGCGCGAGGCCGGTCGCGTCGGCCAGTTCGTCAAGCGACGTGCCGGCGAACCCGTGCGTGCGGAAGCGTTCCGACGCGGCCTTGAGCGCGACATCGGCATCGAAGCTGCGCGGGCGGCCGCGGGGGCGTTCTGACAAATCTGTACCGTTTCGCAAAGAATCATTGACGAACGACTATATTATGCGAAACAGTATAGAAATCAACCAAGGCCCGGGAGGTCCCCATGAAGCTCTATTTCATTCCCTTCGCCTGCTCGCTCGCCACGCGGATCGCGATCGAGGAAGCCGAGCTCGATGCCGAGTTCGTGCAGGTCCTGCCGGGCGGGCGTCTGCCCGACGGGCGGCCTTTCACCACGATCAGCCCGATGGGCTATGTCCCGGCGATGGAGACGATCGGCGGCCTCGCGCTGACCGAGGGGCCGGCGGTGCTGACCTATATCGCCGATCTCGCCGCCGAGGGCGTGCTGGCGCCGGCGCCCTATACCGAGGAGCGTTATCAGATGATGCGCTGGCTCAACTTCATCTCGACCGAGCTGCACAAGGCCGTATTCGTCCCGCTGATGAGCAAGTCGGCGCCCGAAGGTGCCAAAGCCTGGGCGCGCGCGCTGGCGACAAAGCGGCTCGACCTGTTGTCGGCCCATCTCGACGGCGCCGACTATCTGGGGGACAGCTTCAGCGTGGCCGATGCCTATCTGCTGAGTATCCTCAACTGGTGCGAGCATGCCGGCATGCCGATCGCCGACTGGCCGGTGCTGCTCGGCTGGCGGACGCGCATGCGCAAGCGCCCCTCGATCGCGCGGGCGATGGGAGCGGAGATGCCGCTGCTCCAGGCCGCCTGAGCCCGGAGGGACGGCGTCAGCGCTTTTTGGCACCGTCCTTCAGGTCGAGCGGCGAGATCTTCGTTCCTTCGACCATCCAGGCGGTGTCGTTTCCGGTCCCGACCGCGATCGGCTTGCCCATCCAGAGCGACAGATAGACATGGATCTCGGTCGGGTGCGGGTCGAGCAGGTGCGTGACGAAGCCCATGACGGCGTCCTTGGGCTGCGCCACGACGAGGCAGGTCTTGGCGAAATCGCGCGTGGCGGCGACCTTTCCGTCAGCGCTGATATCCACCTCGTGATGGCCACCGAACGGATAGGCGTTCTGCGTGACCATCGGGGTCAGGAGATAGACCGGGATAGTGCCGTCCGGCTGGGGTGGCAGGACCACGCTGTTATAAGGCCGGTCGACGCAGCCCTTGAGCTCCAGGTCCCGCGCGACCTCGAGCGCCGCGATCATGCGTTCGCCCTGGGCCGACAGCGCCTCGCGGGTCGCCGGCACGCGCTCGGCAGCGACCTTGCCGTCCGCATAATCCGCGGCGTAGATCGCATAGGGCTTCGTGCCGTCGAACCCGTAATAGGTGACGGTAAGGGCGTCGCCATGCGGTTCGACGACCCAGCCGCGGATCGCGGCCATGGTCTCGCCCGGCAATTTCTTCGCGACCATCGCGTCGGTGGTATACCAGGCGGCCTGATCGAAGGCGTAAAGCTGCGCGCCGCGCCGGCTCACCGTCTCCAGATCCGCGGTCTTGATCCGCTCCTGCGCCACGGCCGGCGACAGCGTCAGGGCAAGTGCGGCGATGGCGGCCAGGATATTCATGGATGATGTCCCCTCGGCCCCGATCCTAATCCACCATCGCAAAGGGACAAGCGGGCGATTTGCACAGCGAAGCGATTCCGCTACGCAACATCATGCCCGCGCCTCTCTCCTGCGATATCGCGATCATCGGCGCCGGACTGGCGGGCGGGCTGGTGACTCTGGCGCTGAAGAAGCGACGCCCCGATCTCGACATCCGGCTGATCGAGGAATCGGGCCGGATCGGCGGCAACCATCTCTGGTCCTTCTTCGCCAGCGACGTGGCGGAGGGCGACCGCTGGATCGTCGCGCCGCTGATCAGCCACGGCTGGGGGCGATATGACATCGCCTTTCCGGCGCACCGGCGCACGCTGAACACCGCCTATCATTCGATCGACTCCGCACAGCTGGATAGCGTCGTGCGCGCCGCACTGCCGGAAGGCGCGCTGGTGACGGGGCGCAGAGTGATCGAGGCCGGTCCGACCATGGTGGTGCTGGAGGACGGCGAACGCATCGCGGCAGGGGGCGTGATCGATGCCCGGGGGCCGGCCGATCTCGGCCTGCTGGATCTGGGCTGGCAGAAATTCCTGGGCCGCGAGCTCGAACTGGGCGCGGCGCACGACCAGCCGACGCCGCTGGTGATGGATGCGACCGTCGAGCAGATCGACGGATACCGGTTCGTCTATTGCCTGCCCTTCACGGCGACGCGGATGTTCGTCGAGGACACCTATTACAGCGACACCCCCGATCTCGACCGCGCCGCGCTGATCCGGCGCATCGACGGCTATGCGGCGCGGCGCGGCTGGCAGGTCAGACAGGTCCTGCGCGAGGAGACCGGTGTGTTGCCCGTCGCGATGGGCGGCGATTTCGAGGCCTATTGGCGCAGCGGGGGCGCCAGGGTCGCCAAGGCCGGCATGCGCGCCGGGCTGTTCCACCCGACCACCGGCTATTCGCTGCCCGATGCGGTGCGCACCGCATCGCTGATCGCCCGGGCGGCCGACCTGTCGGGCAGCGCGCTGCACGACCTGACCTATGACCTCGCCCGATCGACCTGGCGCCGGCGCGGCTTCTACCGCATGCTCGACAAGATGCTGTTCAGGGCTGCCGAGCCCGCCGAACGCTATCGCATCCTGGAACGCTTCTATCGACTCGATCCTCGTCTTATAGGCCGTTTCTATGCTGGAAAATCGACCCTATCCGACAAGGCCCGTGTCCTGATGGGCAAGCCCCCCGTACCGGTGGGTCGCGCGCTCGAAGCGATCGCCGGTTCCGCCATCCGCCCGGCCGCGCGCCGGAGCCCGGCATGAGCCGTACCGCCATCGTCATCGGCGCCGGGTTCGGCGGGCTCGCGCTCGGCATCCGCCTGCAATCGGCGGGCGTCGAGACGACCATCGTCGAGGCGCGCGACAAGCCCGGCGGGCGCGCTTATGTGTGGGAGAAGGACGGCTTCACCTTCGATGCCGGGCCGACCGTCATCACCGACCCGCCCTGCCTGCAGGAATTATGGGCGCTGACCGGGCGCAGCATGGCGGACGACGTGACGCTCACGCCCGTGCTGCCTTTCTACCGGCTCAACTGGCCCGACGGCACCAGCTTCGACTATACCAATGACGACGCTGTGCTGATGGCGGAGATCGCCAGGCTCAATCCGGAGGATGTCGCCGGCTATCGCAAGTTCCTCGACTATTCGGCCGGCGTTTTCCACGAAGGCTATGAGAAGCTCGGCCATGTCGCGTTCCTCGACTTCGCGTCGATGATCAAGGCGGCGCCGGCGCTGGCGAAATACCAGGCCTGGCGATCGGTCTATTCGATCGTGTCGAGCTTCGTGAAGGACGAGCATCTGCGCCAGGCGCTGAGCTTCCACACCTTGCTCGTCGGCGGCAACCCGATGACGACCAGCGCGATCTACGCGCTGATCCACAAGCTGGAGCGCGACGGCGGGGTGTGGTTCGCCAGGGGCGGGACCAACCGGCTGATCGCCGGCATGGTCACGCATTTCGAGCGGCTGGGCGGGGTACTGCGCCTGAACGATCCGGTGACCAGCATCGAGACCCTGGGCGACAAGGCGACCGGCGTGGTCACGGCGTCGGGCTGGGAAGGCACCGCCGACATGGTCGCGTGCAACGGCGACGTCGTCCATATCTATCGCGACCTGCTGAAATCCTCGCGCAGCGCGCAACGCACGGTGCCCAAGCTCGAGCGCAAGCGCTTCTCGCCGTCGCTGTTCGTGGTGCATTTCGGGATCAAGGGCACCTGGCCCGGCATCCCGCACCACATGATCCTTTTCGGCCCGCGCTACAAAGGCCTGTTGACCGACCTGTACGAGACCGGCGTGCTGCCCGAGGATTTCTCGCTCTATCTCCACCACCCGACCGTGACCGATCCGAGCCTGGCACCAGAGGGTCATTCGACCTTCTATGCGCTGGCACCGGTGCCGCATCTCGGCAAATTCCCGGTCGACTGGGCCGAGATCGGGCCGATCCTGGAGAAGCGCATCCTCGATGAGATCGGGCGGCGGCTGATCCCCGATATCCATGACCGGATCGTGACCAAATTCCATTACGCGCCGAGCGATTTCGCGACTGACCTGAACGCGCATCTCGGCAGCGCCTTCAGCCTGGAGCCGATCCTGACGCAGAGCGCCTGGTTCCGGGTGCATAATCGCGACGACGAGATTCCGAACCTCTATTTCGTCGGCGCGGGCACGCATCCGGGCGCGGGGATTCCAGGGGTCGTCGGTAGCGCCAAGGCGACGGCGGCGTTGATGCTGGAGGGACCACGGTGAGTCGTGCGTGCCCCTGTTGCGGCCATCTGACCTTGAAGGAATCAGGCGCGTACGAGATCTGCGGCGTCTGCTTCTGGGAAGACGATGGACAAACGGCGTCGACCGCCGACGACAGTCACGGAGGACCCAACGGTTCACTCACCCTGACAATGGCTCAAGAAAATTATCGGGCCTTCGGTGCCAGCGATAGACGATACATCGTCAACGTGCGCCTGCCGTCCGCATCGGAGATCGCATGAAACGCCTTGCCGTTTATTGCGGATCGGCCAGCCCAGCCGATCCGGTTTACATCGAGTCCGCCCGCGCCGTCGGCCGCACGCTTGCCGAGCGAGGGATCGGCGTCGTCTATGGTGGCGGGCGGCTCGGGCTGATGGGGGCGATCGCCGATAGTGCGCTGGAGGCGGGCGGCGAGGTGATCGGGATCATCCCGACCGCGCTGGTGACCGCCGAGGTTGCGCATCGCGGGCTGACCGAGCTGCAGGTCGTCGACACGATGCACCAGCGCAAACAGGCCTTCACCGACCTGTCCGACGGCTTCATCAACCTGCCCGGCGGAACGGGCACGATGGACGAGTTGTGGGAAGCGCTGAGCTGGGCGCAGATCGGCTATCACGCCAAGCCGGTCGGGCTGCTCAACGTGGCGGGCTATTACGACCATCTCATTGCCTTTTACGAAAAGATGGGCGAAGTCGGTTTCCTGCGGCCGCAGCATCAGAACATCCTGCTGATCGACGACACGCTCGACGGGCTGCTCGCGAAGATGGCCGATCACACGCCGATCGAGACGATCACCAAGATGCGCGCCAAGGACCTGTGATTCCCGCATCCCCTCCGTTCGTATCGAGCGAAGTCGAGCAGCCCGTCCCTGACCAGGGTGTCTCGACTTCGCTCGATACGAACGGAGGGAAGGGGATTTCACGGTGACGACCGGTAACCTCCCCACACGCGACGCGATCGTCGCGACGGCGGCGGAATCGATCGCACGGGGATCGAAGAGCTTCGCGGCGGCGAGCCGGCTGTTCGACCGCAAGACGCGCGAACGCGCCTGGCTGCTCTATGCCTGGTGCCGCAAATGCGACGACATCGCCGACGGCCAGGACCATGGGCACGGCATGACGATCGTCGAGGATGCGCCGGCGCGGCTGGCGCGGATCTCGGCGATGACCGAGGCGACGCTCGCCGGCGACTGGGTCGGCGACCCGGCATTCGACGCGCTGCGCATCGTCGCGGCCGAGACGAACATGCCGCGACGCTTCGCGCGCGACCTGATCGCGGGATTCGCGCTCGATGCGGAGGACTGGCGGCCGCGCAGCGAGGATGACCTCTACAAATATTGCTATCATGTCGCCGGCGCGGTCGGCTGCATGATGGCGGTGGCGATGGGCGTGTCGCCCGATGACGACGCGACGCTCGACCGCGCCTGCGACCTCGGCATTGCCTTCCAGCTCGCCAATATCGCGCGCGACGTGGAGGAGGATGACCGGGTCGGGCGCTGTTATCTGCCCGAGGACTGGCTGGTCGAGATGGACATCCCGCCGGGCCAGCATATGAAGCCGCCCTTCCGCCAGCGGCTCGCGGTGCTGACCAAAAGGCTCGCCGCACGCGCCGCCGACTATGAAACGAGCGCGCGGGCGGGGACCCCGGCGCTGCCCTTCCGATCCGCCTGGGCGGTGCTGGCGGCGGCGGGCATCTATGGCGCGATCGGGCGTGCGGTGGCCGAGCGCGGCGAACATGCCTGGGACCACCGCGTCACCACCTCGACCAGCGCCAAGATCGCGATGATCGCGCGGGCGGCGCGCGAGGCGACCCAGCGGCGGACGCTCTATCCGCCCCTGCCCCGCGACCCGGATTTGTGGACAAGGCCGCGCTGAGGTTTCAGCCGAGCAACGGTTCGCCCGCATAGGGCTTGCGGTGCGCCCATATGCCGATCACGCCGCCGATGATGGGCAGGGTCACCGCGCAGGCCTGCATCCACAGCGGGTGGGGCAAGGTGACGATGGTCGCGATATTGTCGGCGAGCACGACCAACGAAACGATCCATCCCGCGACGCGCCAGTCACTGACACGGAGCGCGAGCCAGGCCCCGGCCAGCGCGCCGACCAGCCAGCCAGCCACTACGACCAGCTTGGCGAAAACCGGCATGCCGCGGACGATCTCGGCCAACGCAGCGGAGTCGGCACTGTCCAGTTCGGACACTGGATACAGATAGCCCGTCACCCACAGCACCAGCAGTGCCGCGATCACGCCAAGAATAATGCCTAGAATCCTGCGCATCGCCCGCCCCGCCGCGTGTGACGGTCACCGTAGCAGCGACGCCTGAAAGCGGAAGGGCTTCAGCCGCCCCGGCGTTGCGGATTGGCCTGGACGAGTTGCGGGCGGTTGGAGCGGCATGCGGCGCTGATGACCGGGTAATCGATGTCGCTGTTGCGCTGGAGCGTGGCGGGCATCGCCGCCTGGCATTGCGCGACCGAGGCATAACGCACGGGCACGACGCGCGCCTCCGCGCATTGAGTCGAACCGTCCGCGCAGCCCATGATCGCCATGACGAAGTAGAACGGTTCCATGCTTCGGCTCCCAGTCAAGGCATCAATCGACGAAGCGAGACTCTTGTTCCGTGAAATGCTTTCGATTGGAGGCAGCGTGCCTATATTGGCCACAATGCCCCCCATGACCGAACCGACCCGCATCGAGCGCCCGCTGATTCCGACACTCCGGCGCTTCCTGCCCTATCTGTGGCCGGCCGATGCGCCGATGTTGCGGCTGCGCATCGTCATCGCGCTGCTGCTAGTGCTCGCCTCCAAGCTGGTGCAGGTTTACGGCGCGCCTTTCGCCCTGCAGGGGGCGATCGACGGCATGGGCGCGGGCGACCGCAGCGCGACCACGCTGATCCTGCTGCTGGTGATCGGCTATGCCGCCGCGCGCTTCGGATCGGTGGTGTTCGACAATCTGCGCAACGCCGTGTTCGAGCGCGTCGGGCAGGAAGCGACGCGCCGGCTGGCGGCGGCGGTGTTCCGGCACCTCCACCGCCTGTCGCTGCGCTTCCATCTCGAACGGCGCACCGGCGCCGTCACCAAGGTGGTCGAGCGCGGCACCAAGAGCATCGACACGATGCTCTATTTCCTGCTGTTCAACATCGCGCCGACGGTGCTCGAGCTGAGCCTGGTGCTCGGCATCTTCTGGACCAAATTCGGGCCCGGGCTGGTCGTCGGCACCCTGGTGATGGTCGCGGCGTACATCGTCTTCACCCGGTTCGTGACGGACTGGCGCGCGGCACTGCGCTCCCGGATGAACGATCTCGACACCGGCGCGGTGGCGCATGCGGTGGATTCGCTGCTGAATTTCGAGACGGTCAAATATTTCGGCGCCGAGGAACGCGAGGCCAGGCGCTATGACGAAGGCATCGCCGCCTATGCCAGTGCCGCGGTGATCAGCGAGAATTCACTAGCCTGGCTGAATATCGGCCAGGCGCTCATCACCAATCTGATGATGGCGGGCGGCATGGCGCTGGTCGTGTGGGGCTGGAGCGAGGGGCGCTATACCGCCGGCAACGTCGTGCTGGTCAGCACCCTGCTTGCCCAGCTGTTCCGCCCGCTCGATCTGCTCGGCATGGTCTATCGCACGATCCGCCAGGGCGTGATCGACATGGGCGCGATGTTCGACCTGATCGACACGCCGTCGGAAGTGACCGATGCGCCGGGCGCCAAGCCCCTGGTCGTCGGCGCCGGCCATGTGCGGTTCGAGGATGTGCGGTTCGGCTATGATGCCGGCCAGCCGATCCTGAAGGGCATCGACCTGGACATTCCCGCCGGGCACACCCTGGCGGTGGTCGGGCCGTCGGGCGCGGGCAAATCGACGCTCGCGCGGCTGATGTACCGGTTCTACGATCTGACGGGCGGACGCATCACCATCGACGGGCAGGATATCGCGCAGGTGACGCAGGATTCGCTGCGCGCCGCGATCGGTATCGTTCCGCAGGACACGGTGCTGTTCAATGACACGATCGGCTACAACATCGCTTATGGCCGCGAGGGCGCGAGCCAGGAGGATATCGAACGCGCGGCGCGCGGCGCGGCGATCGCCGAGTTCATCGAGCGCCAGCCTTTGGGCTATGCGACCCGGGTCGGCGAGCGCGGACTGAAGCTGTCGGGCGGCGAGAAGCAGCGCGTGGCGATCGCCCGCACCCTGCTCAAGAACCCGCCGATCCTGATCCTCGACGAGGCGACCAGCGCGCTCGACAGCCGCACCGAAGCGGAGATTCAGGCGACGCTGGAGGATATCGGGCGGGGCCGATCCACGATCGTCATCGCGCACCGACTGTCGACCGTGGTCCATGCCGACGAGATCGTCGTGCTGGAGGCGGGACGCGTGGTCGAGCGCGGCAGCCATGCGGCGTTGCTGCGCAGGGACGGGCTCTATGCGGAGATGTGGAACCGCCAGGCGCAGGAACGCGAAGAGGGTGCACTGGCAGCCGAGTAAGGCTCAGGCCAGCGGTTCGGCCAGCAGATCCTGCCACTCCGGATGCCGTTCGATATAGGCCTTCACGAACTTGCAGACCGGCCGCACTTTCAGCCCGCGGGCGCGCACCTGAGCCAGCGCGCCCGAGATCAGCCGGCTGGCCACGCCATGCCCCTCCAGCGCCGGCGGGACGATGGTGTGGGTGAAGGTGATGACATCGCCGTCCAGCGTGTATTCGCTGAAGGAGAGATGGCGATCGACCACCAGCTCGAAGCGGTGGGCAGCGATATTGTCGCGAACTTCCTCGGTCATGCACACCCGCTAACAGGAAAGCACCGGGCTAGGCCAGCCACCTCGCACCACATATCCCAAGGTGCCGCATGGCTTTTTGAAGCGGCGGGATTATGTGAGGCAGCGTGAACGATCCGCTTCCCGTCCTGCAATCCACTTTCGGCTTTCCCGAGTTCCGCGGCGTCCAGCGCCAGGTGGTCGACCGCGTGCTGGCCGGGCAAAATACGCTCGCGGTGATGCCGACCGGTGCGGGCAAGTCGCTCTGCTATCAATTGCCGGCGGTGATGCTCGACGGCACCTGCGTCATCGTCTCGCCGTTGATCGCACTGATGCACGATCAGCTGCGCGCGGCGGAAGCGATCGGCATTCGCGCCGCGACCCTGACCTCGGTCGACACCAACCAGATGGAGACGATCGGCCGGTTCCGCGCAGGCGAGCTCGACCTGCTCTATGTCGCGCCCGAGCGGGCGTCGGGCGAGAGCTTCCGCAATCTGCTCGGCCAGGCGCGGCTGGCGCTGTTCGCGATCGACGAAGCGCATTGCGTGTCCGAATGGGGGCATGATTTCCGGCCCGATTATCGCCTGCTGCGGCCGTTGTTCGATCATTTCCCCGATGTGCCGCGACTCGCGCTGACCGCGACCGCCGATGCGCATACCCGCGCCGACATCCTCGAACAGCTCGGCATCCCGCGCGACGGCATGATCGTCGCCGGGTTCGACCGGCCCAACATCCGCTATCTGATCTCGCCCAAGGACAACACGACCCGGCAGATCGCCGATGTGATTGCCGAGCAGCCCGGCCCGGGCATCGTCTACGCCCAGACGCGCAAGGCGGTCGAACAGCTCGCCGAGAAGCTGGCGGCGACGGGCAGGTCGACCCGGCCCTATCATGCCGGCCTCGAACCGCATGTCCGCGCGCGCAACCAGGCTGATTTCGTCGCGTCCGAGGACATGGTGATGGTCGCCACGGTGGCGTTCGGCATGGGCATCGACAAGCCCGACGTCCGCTTCGTCGCGCATGCCGGGCTGCCCAAATCGATCGAGGCCTATTATCAGGAGACCGGCCGCGCCGGGCGCGACGGTGACCCGGCCATCGCGCATCTGTTCTGGGGGGCGGAGGATTTCGCCAAGGCGCGCCAGCGGATTTCCGAAGTGGAGCCGCATCGCCAGTCGGGCGAGCGCACCCGGCTGACCGCTTTGGGTGCGCTGGTCGAGACGGCGGGGTGCCGGCGGCGCATCCTGCTCAAGCATTTCGGCGACGAGTCGCCCGAGACCTGCGGCAATTGCGACAATTGCCTGAATCCGCCGAGCGCGGTGAATGCCACCGAGGTCGCGGTCAAATTCCTCTCCGCCGTGTTCCGCACCGGGCAGAGCTTCGGCGTGGGGTATATCGAAAGCATCCTGACCGGCCAGTCGAGCGAGCGCAGCCTGATGAACGGGCATGAGGCGCTGAAGGTGTTCGGTATCGCGTCGAGCCCCGAGGAAGCCGCGCTGATCAAGCCGGTCGCACGCGCGCTGCTGCTGCGCGATGCGTTGCGGGCGAATGATTTCGGCGGGCTCGAATTCGGGCCCGAGGCGCGGGCGATCCTGAAGGGCGAGTCCGAGGTGGCGCTGATCCTGCCGCCCAGGCGCGAGCGGCGAGGACGGCGCGGCGCGAATGCTGTGGCCAATCCGGTCGGCGATCCGCTGTTCGAGGCATTGCGCGCCAAGCGTCGCGAGCTGGCGCAGGAGGGGCAGGTGCCTCCTTACGTCATCTTCCATGATTCGGTGTTGCGCGAGATGGCGACGACCAAGCCGGGCAATCTCTCCGCGCTGGGACGGATTTCGGGGGTCGGGCAACGCAAGCTCGAAGCCTATGGCGATGCGTTTCTCAGCGTGATCCGCGATGGGGCGTGACGCAAAGCCCCTCTGCTTTTAGGAGAGGGGTTGGGGTGAGGTTGACCCATTTCCCGGCGTCCGACCGGTAGCTGAGTCGCCCTCACCCTCCCATGCTGCGCATGGGCCCCTCCCTCTCCCGCTGGGAGAGGGGTTTTTATGAAGGTTCGGCATGCACATTCGCCCTATCGACGATTCGATCTCCGTCTCCCCCCAGATCACGCCCGAGGACGTGGCGGAGATCGCCGCGGCCGGCTTCACCGCGATCGTCAACAACCGGCCCGATGACGAGGAAGGCGGCCAGCCCGAAGGCGAGGCGATCCGCGCCGCGGCCGAGGCGGCCGGCCTGTCCTATACCGCGATCCCGATCACCCATGCCGGCTTCTCGGGCAACCAGGTCGATGCGATGGTCGCGGCGCTTGAAGGAGCGGACGGGCCGGTGCTGGCTTATTGCCGCTCGGGCACGCGCTCCTGCAATCTCTGGGCGCTGGCGCGCGCGAAGATGGGCGACAACCCCGACCGGCTGATGTCGAAAGCCGCGGCCACGGGATACGACCTGACCGGCATCCAGCCCTTGCTCGACACGCTGGCCGGCGGCAGGTGAACTGGGTCCAGCTCGCCGGGTCGATCGTGGCGATCCTGGCGCTGGCCGGGGTCGCGCGGTGGCTGCGGCTGGGCGAAAGCCGGATCGCCAGCGCGGCCGAGGCGCGCGAGATCGCGGAGGATATGCTGGTCGGCTTCTATGCGCACGCCGCGCTGGTCAGCCAGGATGGCGGGGCGGCGATCGTCGCGGGCAATGGCGCGATCGCGGTGCTGAAGCGGCACGGCGCGCGCGTCGCGGCGCGGCGGCTGCTCGCGCCGCTGTCGATCGGACCGGCGATCGAGGGCGTCACGGTCAGGACGGGCGAGCGGCTGTTCGGCGACGTGACCCTGCTCGGCGTGCTGGAATCGGATGTGCGCGGGCTGGAAGCGTCGCTGACAAGAGTGTAAGCAGTCCGCATGACGCTGCCGAATCCCGTCGATTATGCGGTTCCGGCCTTTGTCCTGCTGGTGCTGGCCGAGATGCTGGTCGCCTGGGCGAAGGACCGCAAACGCTATGAGCCGAAGGACACGCTGACCTCGCTCGCGCTCGGCACGGGCAGCACCGTGGCGGGCGTGCTGACCGGCGGTTTCGTCTATACGCTGGCGGTGTGGCTGTCGCAGTACCGGCTCTTCGACATCGGCTATGCCTGGTACTGGTTCGTCCTGTGCTTCGTGATCGACGATTTCGCTTATTATGTGTTCCACCGGTCGGCGCACCGGGTGCGGTGGTTCTGGGCGAGCCATGTCATCCACCATTCGAGCCAGCATTATAATCTGTCGACCGCACTGCGTCAGACCTGGACCGGCTTCATCTCGATCGGCTTCATCTTCCGGCTGCCGCTGTTCCTGATCGGATTCCCGCCGGCGATGGTGTTCTTCGTGGGCGGGATCAACCTGATCTACCAGTTCTGGATCCACACCGAAGTGATCCACCGCATGCCGCGCTGGTTCGAAGCCGTGATGAACACGCCGTCGCACCACCGCGTCCATCACGCGACCAACCCGCGCTATCTCGACAAGAATTATGCCGGGGTGTTCATTGTCTGGGACAAATGGCTCGGTACCTACGAGCCCGAGCGCGACGACGACCGGCCGCGGTACGGCATCGTCAAGAATCTGGGCAGCTTCAACCTGGTCTGGGCGGCGTTCCACGAATGGGTGGGCATCGCCAGGGACGTGTGGGCGGCACCCGGGCTGCGCGCCAAGCTCGGCTATATCGTGCAGCCGCCGGGCTGGAGCCACGACGGCAGCCGCGACACGTCCGAAACAATCAAACAACGCTGGCTCGAAAAAGAGCAGGCACGAGAGGGGGTCGCGTGGAAGAAGCCGACATCGTCGTCATCGGGGGCGGATCGGGCGGAGCGGCAGCAGCCGGCCGGCTGAGCGAGGATGGGCGCTTCAGCGTTGCCCTGCTTGAGGCGGGAGGGCCCAACACCGGGTTCCGCACGCGAATCCCGGGCTTCATCGCTTTCCAGACGCCCAAGACCAACTGGCAGTTCGAGACGGTGCCCCAGGCCGGGCTGAACGGCCGGCGCGGATACCAGCCGCGCGGGCGCGGTCTCGGCGGGTCGAGCGCGATCAACGCGATGCTCTATCTGCGCGGCAACAAATGGGATTACGACAATTGGGCGGCGATGGGCTGCCCCGGCTGGTCCTATGACGAGGTGCTGCCGGTCTTCAAACGCAGCGAGAGCAATGAGCGGGGGGCCGATGCCTGGCACGGCGGGGACGGGCCGCTGCATGTCAGCGACCAGTGCGACCCGCATCCGGGATCGATCGAGTTCGTCGAGGCGGCGCGGCAGCTGCAGATCCCGGTCAACGAGGATTTCAACGGCGCCCGGCAGGACGGCGTCGGCGTCTATCAGGTGACCCAGAAGGGCGGCGAGCGCTGGAGCTCGTCGCGCGCCTATGTCGAGAGCGCGGCCGGACGGACCAACCTGCAGGTGCTGACCGAGGTAACCGCCGAGCGGATATTGTTCGACGAAGGCCGCGCCAGCGGCGTCGCCTATGTGCAGAATGGTCAGGCCAGGGTGATCCGCGCCCGCCGCGCGGTGGTGCTCGCGGGCGGGGTGTTCGGCACGCCGCAATTGCTGATGCTGTCGGGCATCGGGCCGGGCGAGCATCTGCGGGAGCAGGGCATTGCCGTGCGCATCGACCGGCCGATGGTCGGCGCGAACCTGCAGGACCATGTCGATTATGTCGCCGGGTTCGAGGTGAAGGGCAGCTATTTCATCGGCCAGTCGCTCAAGGGCACGCTCAAGTCCATGGGGGCGATCGTGCAGTGGATGCGGCACCGGCGCGGCGCGATGACCACGCCCTATGCCGAGACGGGCGGCTTCCTGACGGTCGACCCCATTTCCCCCGCGCCCGACATCCAGCTGCATTTCGTGCCGGTGGTGCTGGAGGATCATGGACGGACCAAGGTGAAGAGCCACGGCTTTTCCTGTCATGTCTGCGTGCTGCGCCCGGAGAGCCACGGCACCGTCCGGCTCCAGTCGATCGATGCGCGCGCCGCGCCGCTGATCGACCCCGCCTTTCTCAGCGACCGGCGCGATGTCGAGCTGCTGAAGAAGGGCGTGCGGGCGATGTACCGCATCCTCGAGACGCCGCCGATCGCCGATCACAAGGGCCGCGACCGCTATCCGGTCGACCTTGACGACGACGACGCGCTGGAGCGGCTGATCCGCGCCCGGGCCGACACCATCTATCACCCGGTCGGCACGGCGCGGATGGGATCGGACGATCTGGCGGTGTGCGATCCGAAGCTGCGTGTGCGCGGGGTGGAAGGGCTCTATGTCGCCGATGCCTCGATCATGCCCAAGCTGATCTCCGGCAACACCAATGCGCCGTCGATCATGATCGGCGAGCGCTGCGCCGATTTCGTGAAGGCCGATCTCGCGGGCTGACACCATTCATATGGCGCGCGTCCGGCTTTTCGGGTGTAGCGCCGCCCGATGGACAGAAAGACCCTGAACCGCGTCGGTCTGGCGGCCGCGATCCTTCTCGTGCCCGGCGGCTTCCTCCTGGGCGCGACCCTGGCCGCGCGGCGCTATCGCAAGCAGCAGGGTGAGGGCGATGTCGCCTCCGAACCCGCGGATACCCATGAGGAAGAAACGCCTCCCGCTTCCTGACGTAAAAAAGGGCCGGTGCGTTGCCGCACCGGCCTGAGGTCGTCCGCAGGAGGAACGAGAGGGGGGGCCGGCCTTATGGCCGGCCCCGAACTTGTCAGTAGTTGTAGGCCCGCTCGCCATGCTCGCTGATGTCCAGGCCTTCGGCCTCGACATCTTCGCTCGGGCGAAGGCCGATGGTGTATTTGAGCAGCGTGAACAGGGCGAAGGACACGCCCCCGGACCAGACCAGGGTGATCAGGATCGCCTTGAGCTGCGTGATCATCTGCGCGCCCATGTCGTACTTGCCGGCAACCGCTGGCATGACGGTGTAGTCGAACCAGCCCTGACCGCCGAGGTTCGGATCGGCCATGATGCCGGTCGCCAGCGCGCCGACGATACCGCCGATGCAGTGGACGCCGAACACGTCGAGCGAGTCGTCATATTTCAGCGCGTTCTTCACGGTCGTCACGAACAGGAAGCAGATCGGCGAGACGACGAGGCCGAGGATGATCGACGTCATCGGCGCGCCGAAGCCCGAGGCCGGGGTGATCGCGACGAGGCCGGCGACGGCGCCCGTTGCCGCACCGAGGAGCGACGGTTTCTTGTGGACAATCTGCTCGATCACGGCCCAGGAAACGGCCGCGGCGGCAGTGGCGACGAAGGTGTTGATGAAGGCGACGCCCGTGACGCCGTTGGCTTCGAGGTTGGAGCCTGCGTTGAAGCCGAACCAGCCGACCCACAGCAGCGAGGCACCGATCATGGTCATGGTCAGCGAGTGCGGCGGCATCGGCTCTTTCTTGTAGCCGAGACGCTTGCCGATCACGAGGCAGCCCATCAGGCCGGCGATACCGGCGTTGATGTGCACCACGGTGCCGCCGGCGAAGTCGAGCGCGCCGATCCCGTAGAGATAGCCGAAGTCACCCGGCTGCTTGGGCAGGAAGTCCGGGCCGGCCCAGTACCAGACCATGTGGGCGATCGGGAAATAGACGATCGTCAGCCATGCAACCACGAAGATGATCAGCGGCGTGAACTTCACGCGTTCCGCGAACGCACCGACGATCAGCGCCGGCGTGATGCAGGCAAAGGTCATCTGGAAGCAGATATAGGCATATTCCGGGATATAGACCCCGTTCGAGAAGGTCGCCGCCAGGGTGGTGGCATCGACGCCCTTCAGGAAGAGCTTGGAGAAGCCGCCGACGAACGGCGCGGTCGCGCCCGAACCGGCGGTGAAGGCCATCGAATAGCCCCAGCAAACCCAGACGAGCGACGCGACGCAGACGATCATCAGGACCTGCATCAGCACCGACAGCATGTTCTTGGTGCGGACCAGGCCGCCATAGAAGAGCGCGAGGCCGGGCACCGACATCATCAGCACCAGCACCGACGAGGTGAGCATCCAGGCGGTATCGCCCTTGTTGGGTGCCGGCGGTGCGGCCGCTGCGGCATCCTGCGCCCAGGCAGGAAGAGCGGCGAAGAGCGCCGCCCCGAGACCGGCCCCGAGACCGGCGATGCCGGCGTATTTCAATGCATGCTTCATCACTGCCCCCTTACTCACAGCGCGGTTTCATCGGTTTCGCCGGTGCGGATGCGCACCGCCTGGCCGACATCGAGAACGAAGATCTTGCCGTCGCCGATCGCGCCGGTGTTGGCCGATGCCTGGATCGCCTCGACGACCTTGCCGGCGAGGTCCGCCGCGCAGACGATCTCGATCTTGATCTTGGGCACCATGTTGGTGCTGTACTCGGCCCCCCGGTAGATCTCGGTCTGGCCCTTCTGTCGGCCAAAGCCCTTCACTTCCGTCACGGTCATGCCCGCGACGCCGATCTCGGTAAGGGCCTCGCGGACCTCGTCGAGCTTGAATGGCTTGATGATGGCAATGATGAGTTTCACCGGCGCCCCCCTTGTGAGAATTGTCCCGGGGGAACATCAGCAATGGTCGTGCCAGAGTCGAAAACACGCGTTTCCGCGCCATTTTCTGAAAGGAAATGTTACCCGCAGGTAAATTTTTGTGCAGCCGCTAACGGCTGCCCAAGAATCAGGCAGTATCCGACAGGATTTTGCGGGCGGCCGCCAGATCCTCGTCATCGACCATCACGCGGACGGGAATGAACAGATAGCTGCCGTCCGCGATGCTCGCATTGCCGTCGAGCGCGAGTGCATCGATCCCTTCCGAATCGAGCCGGCCGATCACGATATGGGCTTCGTTGCGGTTGAAGCGGCCCAACTCTACCAACGCCACTATTGAGCGGCCCGGGTCGGATTGCGGACGGGCAGGCCGTCGATGCTGTGGGTGCGCCGGGCATATTTGCCGAACCGCTCCTCATCGCTCGACTTCGCATGATATTTGCTGAGCGTCTCGCGCTCGCGCTCGAAGCGCATATGCGGCACGCCCCAGCCGCAGCTGGTCTGCACCTGGTCGATCGCCACCTCGAAGATCTGGCGGGTGCCCGGGAGCAAGGTGAAATGAGCTGCCAGCACGGCCCAGCGATCGTCCTGCGGCAGGACCGGCACGCCCCGGCCATAGATACGGAAGATCAGCGCGGGGCTCTCGAAGGCGCAGAACATGATGGTGATGCGGCCGTCGGCGAGGAGATGCGCGTTGGTCTCGTTGCCCGAGCCGGCGACGTCGAGATACGCGACACGTTTGTCGTCCAGCACCCGGAAACAGTCCATGCCCTTCGGGCTGAGGTTGACCCGAGCCCCCTCGGCAGCTGTGGCGACGAAGAACACCGGCTGGCGCGCGAGAAAGGCGCGGTGGTCGTCGGTGAGGGCATCGAAGAACTCGGCCATGGGCGGTCCGTACCACAGCCGTTGCCGGTTCGGGAGGGGCGCGAGAAAGGAATATGTTCACGCGAAGACGCAAAGACGCGAAGAGGAACCCGATGGGCGCTCGTCCGCGACGGCACATCTTCGCGCCTTCGCGTGAAACGCCCTTCTTTCCAACGCGCGCCTGGGAAAGCTTGGAAGCTCAGACCTTGCGTGGCACCCGTGGCCGGCCAAGCGGGCATTCGAGCGCGTCGCGGTCCCAGCCGGCCAGGTCGGCGGCGGCATCATAAGTCGACTGGCAGAAAGCGAGCAGCGCCGCGTCGGGATCGGCGGCGGTGCGGACTGCGTCATAGGACAGGAGGAACTCGCCCATCTCGCTGCTGTAGACGGCTTCGGACGGTTCGACCCTGGCATCGCCATAGCCGGCGGGCGCCGGATAGGCATAGGCGTAGAAGGAGGCGTGCGGCCAGGCGTCGCTGCCGGGCCAGAAGCCGACGCTCGATTCCTCATGGCTGTAGGCTTCGCACGTCACATCGTCAGGGAGGCCGGGCAAACCGCCGGGATGACGCGGCGCATCGCGGCCGGAGAAACGGGTCGAGGCGAGATCGAAGCTGCCCCAGAAGAAATGAGTCGGGCTGGCCTTGCCGAGGAAGCCGGTGCGGAACTGGCCGAACACCCGCTGCGCCTGGATCAGCGCACGCCAGAAGCGGCGCGCGGCCTCCCCATCATAAGGGCGATGCTCGCGATCCTCGGCGAAAGGCAGGGCGCCCGGCATCTCGCTGGGCGTGCCGTCGAACGACGTCGTGACGCCAAGGTCCCGGAGCGCCTCCACCACGGCAGCGTGGAAATCGGCGATGCTGCCGGCCGCGAGCGGAACGGTCTTCACGCCGCCGTCGCTGGCGGCGAAGACGACCCGGTCAGCGATCAGGTCGAAATCGATCTGCAGGATGCGGTCGCCGCACGGGATGGCCGAACTGCCCAAGCCGCGCGCCGTGACGTAAAGCGGGATATGCCAGCTATGGTTGAGCCACGGCGTCAGGGCGAGGCGGACCTTGCCGATGATCTGGGTGCGAAGCTGGAGGCCGATCGCGGTCTCGCGCCACGCGGGCCAGTCGAGGACCGGCCAGGATGCTTCTTGAGATTCGTCCATCATTGGAGCCTACCAGCCGACCGCCGCCTGAGCTAGCGTAGGCCAGGAGGGGCGCGATGTTTGTTTTCTGGTGGCAGGGAAAAGGGTTTCTTACGCCGGTGATCGTGATCGCAGTGGCGATCATCATCGGCATGATCGCCGATGCGGCGCATTTGCCATCCTACACATCCCTTTTCTGGGCCAGCGTCCTGTTCGCCGCTGCGCCGATCAACTGGGAAGTCGGCCGGCGGATGAACGCGAAGCGGCGGGGTTTCGCCCCGCCTGCCACGCTGGTCAGGCGCTTTCTCTATCGTGCCCGGCACAAATTCATGTCGCTGCCCATGGAGAGCTGGTCGATCGTGATGGTGATCGTGGCGGCCGCGCTTGCGCTCCAGTCCTTTTTGATGCGCTAGACCGCCGTGCCGCCCACCGTCAGCCCGCTGACCAGCAGGGTCGGCTGGCCGACGCCGGCGGGGACGCTCTGGCCGCCCTTGCCGCACATGCCGACGCCTTCGTCGAGCGCGAAGTCGTTGCCGATGCCGGTGACCTTGGTCAGCACGCTGGGGCCGTCGCCGATCAGCGTCGCGCCCTTGATCGGGGCGCCGAGCCTGCCATTCTCGATCTTGTACGCCTCGGTGCAGGAGAAGACGAACTTGCCCGAGACGATATCGACCTGGCCGCCGCCGAAGCTCTTGGCGAAGATGCCGTTCTTGACCCGCGAGAGGAGCTCGGCGGGATCGTCCTTGCCGGCGCGCATGAAGGTGTTGGTCATGCGGGGCATCGGCGCATGCGCGAAGCTTTCGCGGCGGCCATTGCCGGTCGGGGCGACGCCCATCAGCCGCGCATTGAGCCGGTCCTGGATATAGCCGCGCAGGATGCCGTCCTCGATCAGCACATTTTCCTGAGTCGGCGTGCCTTCGTCATCGATCGACAGCGAGCCGCGCCGGTCCGCGATCGAGCCGTCGTCGATCACCGTTACGCCCGGCGCCGCGACGCGCTCGCCGATCCGGCCGGAAAAGGCGCTGGTGCCCTTGCGGTTGAAATCGCCTTCGAGCCCGTGCCCGATCGCTTCATGCAGCAGGATGCCGGGCCAGCCCGGGCCAAGCAGCACGGTCATGTCGCCGGCGGGCGCAGCGACCGAATCGAGATTGACCACGGCCTGGGCCAGCGCCTCGTCGATCGCCCGGTTCCACGTCTCGGGCTGCATCAGCGTGTCGTAGAGATAGCGGCCGCCAAGCCCGAAATTGCCTGTCTCGCGCCGGCCATTCTGCTCGACCACGATCGAGACGTTGAGACGGACGAGCGGGCGGATGTCAGTCGCGACGAAGCCATCGGCGCGGACGATCTCGACCACGCTCCAGCTTCCGGACAGCGAGACCGAGACCTGCGCCACGCGCGGATCGCGCGCGCGGGCGGCGGCGTCGATCGTCTGGCAGAGATTCACCTTGTCGGCGAAGGGGATGGGATCGAGCGGATCGGCATCGGTATAAAGATGGCGGTTGGTCGCGCGCGGCGGCGGGGCCTTGGCCGCGGCGGACGGATCGATCAGCGCCATGGTCTCGGCGGCACGGCCGATCGCGGCGGCGCTCAGTTCATTGGCATGGGCGAACGCCGTGGTCTCGCCCGAGACGGCGCGCAGGCCGAAGCCGGAATGCGTGTCGTAGCTCGCGGTCTTCAGCCGGCCATCGTCGAAGCCGAACGCTTCCGACTTGCGATACTGGAGATAGAGCTCCCCGTCATCGGCCCTGGCAAGCGCCGACGCGGTCAGGCGCTGCGCCTCCGCGGGATCGAGCTGGCCATCGTGATAGAGGAACGAGCGGGGGTCTGTAAGGCTGGTCATGCCCGCCAATATAGGCAGGTCAGACGCTGGCGCCAGCCGGATGATCGGGAAGCGTCGACTGATCGACACCATCGGCGGGCCCGCCGATCAGCACGAAGCGCCGATCGCAATAGCCGCAATCGACATAGCCATGCTCGTCGATCTCGAGGAACACGCGCGGATGGCCGAGCGCGGCGCCGCCGGGAATGTCGGTCGCGCCGTCACAGGCGACACGGCGATGGGAGACGCGGAGGGTTTCGGGCGGGGCGATCATGAGGTGGCGCGATAGCAAGGTGGGGCGAGTCGAGCAATCGGCGTTCTCCCGTCCCGTTTACGGGAGGGGATGACCGGCGCGATGTCGCGCGCTATGCGCTCCCGCATGACCGAAGCCGCGATCGTCATCGACTCCCTGTGCAAGACCTACAAGGGCGGGAAGCGCGCGCTTGACGATGTGTCCTTCGAAGTGCCGCGCGGGCAGATCTTCGGGCTGCTCGGGCCGAACGGCGCGGGCAAGTCGACCCTGATCAACATCCTGGCCGGGCTGGTCAACAAGACCGAGGGCAAGGCCTCGATCTGGGGCTTCGACATCGACCAGCATCCGCGCAATGCCAAGGCGTCGATCGGTATCGTCAACCAGGAGATCCTGTTCGACCCCTTCTTCACCCCGTTCGAGACGCTGGAGATTCAGGCCGGGCTCTACGGCGTGCCCAAGGCGAAGCGGCGGTCGATGGAGCTGCTCCGCGCGGTGCATCTGGAGGACAAGGCGAACGCCTATGCCCGCACTTTGTCGGGCGGGATGAAGCGGCGGCTGATGGTCGCCAAGGCGATGGTCCACACGCCGCCAGTGCTGGTGCTCGACGAGCCGACCGCGGGCGTCGACATCGAATTGCGCCAGCAACTCTGGGCCTATGTCCGCGGACTCAACCAGCAGGGCGTGACGGTGGTGCTGACCACCCATTATCTCGAAGAAGCCGAGCAGCTGTGCGACCGCATCGCCATCATCAACCATGGCAAGGTGATCGCGAACGAGCCGACTCGCGAGCTGGTCGGCAAGGCGACCGAGAAGCTGGTCGAGGTGACGGTCGACCGTGACGTCGTGACGCCGCCCCAGTCGGTGTGTTTCCAGAAGATCGAGCTGAAGGGCACGAGAACGCTCGCGATCACTTATGCCAAGGACCGGGTGAATGCCGGCGAAGTGCTCGCCGCGGTTCAGGCCGACGGCTATGGCATCGTCGATGTTTCGACCCGCGAGGCCGATCTGGAAGACGTGTTCCTGAACCTCACCCGGGCATCCAACGGGTAGCGACCGCTTGTTTTCCCTTCCGTTTCGGGCGTAGTCGCTGAAAACGCGGATCGAACGACTGGTCTCGACTTCGCTCGATACGAACGGAGTAGGCGTGCCGGACTTTCATTCAAGCGATGTTCTGATCATCGGATCCGGCGCGGCCGGGCTGACCGCCGCGCTCAATCTCGCCGACCGGGTCAAGGTGACCGTGCTCGCCAAGGGCGGGCTCAACGAAGGATCGACTGCCTGGGCGCAGGGCGGCATCGCCGCGGTGCTGGAGCCGGGCGACACCTTCGAAAGCCATATCGAGGACACGATGATCGCCGGCGCGGGGCTGAACGACCGCGAGACCGTCGAGTTCGTGGTCGAGCGCGCGCCCGCCGCCATCGCGCGGCTGGAAGAGCTTGGCGTGCCCTTCGCCACTGACGGCGACACCCTGCACCTGACGCGCGAGGGCGGGCACAGCCACCGGCGGATCGTGCATGTCGCCGATGCGACCGGCTGGGCGGTGCAGGAAGCGCTGCAGCGCGCCGCCGAGGCGCATCCCAACATCACCCTGGTGCCCGACATGGTCGCGATCGACCTCGCCACCGGCCGCCATGAGGAGCGCTATTCGGGATCGGGCCATGTCTGGGGCGTCTATGCCGTCAACCGCGCGACCGGGCGGGTCGAGCTCTGCACCGCGCGCGCCACGATCCTGGCGACGGGCGGGGCGGGGCGGACCTATCTCTTCTCCACCGCGCCGCGCGGCGCGACCGGCGACGGCATCGCCATGGCGTGGCGCGCGGGATGCCGGGTGTCGAACATGGAATTCATGCAGTTCCACCCGACCTGCCTCTACAATCTGGAGGTCAAGAATTTCCTGATCACCGAGGCAGTGCGCGGCGAGGGCGGGCATCTGCTGATTCCCGATACGGGATACCGCTTCATGCCCGATTTCGACGAGCGCGCGGAGCTGGCGCCGCGCGACATCGTGGCGCGCGCGATCGACCATGAGATCAAGCGGCTCGGCCTCGATTATGTCCATCTCGACATCAGCCATCGCGGGCCGGAGTTCGTGAAGGAGCATTTCCCCAACATCTACGAAAAGCTGCTGGGGCTGGGCATCGACATGACGAAGGACCCGATCCCGGTGGTGCCGGCGCAGCATTATACGTGCGGCGGGGTCGTGATCGACCTGCACGGCAAGACCGACCTGCCCGGGCTCTACGCCGCGGGCGAGTGCAGCGAATCGGGCCTGCACGGCGCGAACCGGCTCGCCTCCAATTCCCTGCTCGAATGTTTCGTGTTCGGCGAGGCCGCGGCCGACCATATCCTGGAGCATTGGGACGAACTGCCCGCGCCGCCCCCGATCCGTCCCTGGGATGAAAGCCGGGTCGAGGATTCGGACGAGGAAGTCGTGATCAAGCAGAACTGGACCGAGATCCGGCGCTTCATGTGGAATTATGTCGGTATCGTGCGCACGACCAAGCGGCTTGAACGCGCGCAGCACCGCATCCGGATGCTCACCGACGAGGTGAACGACTATTACGGCCATTTCCGTGTCACGCCCGACCTGATCGAGCTGCGCAACCTGCTCCAGACCGCTGAGCTGATCGTCCGGTCCGCGCTGCATCGGCACGAATCGCGCGGGCTGCACTACACGCTCGATTATCCCGCGATGCTGCCCGAAGCGATCGACACGGTCCTGATCCCCTGAGAACGCGCCCGGACCTGATCGAGCCGCAAGACTCGCGAATGGAATCAAAAGCCTGGTCCCGATTGCTGTCACCACCATTTCACCTTGTGACAGCCGCGGTTCATCGCAACGCTGGCACATTGGGGATTCCTCAAGGAGATTCCGGGCCTAAGATCGGCGCCGGGGTGGGACATGATTGGTGACGCAGATTCTGCCGTTTGATTTTCCAAGGCCGGTATCGGTCATCCTGCTCGCCGCGGCACTCTGCGCGTGCGGCCACGACACCAGCCGGCACCTCGCCCTGATCCCCCCCGCGCCGGCGCGCCCCAGCTATCAGCTGGTCGTTCCCGTTCCGCCGCCCGCACCCAGGCCGCTGCCGCCCGCGGCGCCCGAGGCGCTGGTCGCGAACATCGCGTCGCTCGCCCGCAACTTCAACGGCAAGGTCGGCATCGCGGTGCGCAGCATCGACCAGGGATGGACCGTTTCCAGCAATGGCGAGACCCGGCTGCCGCAACAGAGCGTGAGCAAGCTGTGGGTGGCGATGACCGTGCTGGACTATCGCGACAGCGGCCGGCTGACGCTTGACGATCCGGTCACGCTGACCCGGGAGGATTTCACCCTGTTCCACCAGCCGATCGCCGCGCTGGTGAAGGGCGACGGCTATCGCACCACGATCGGCGAGCTGCTGCGGCGCGCGCTGACGATGAGCGACAATACCTGCAACGACCGGCTGCTGCGCTATGTCGGCGGGCCGGCGGCGGTGCGCGATTTCATCCGGCGCAAGGGACTGGGCGACATCCGCTTCGGCCCGGGCGAGAAGCTGTTGCAGAGCGGGACGGCGGGGCTCGAGTGGAAGCCGGAATACGCCTATGGCAATGCCTTTGCGGTTGCCCGCGCCCGGCTGCCCCAGGCCGCACGGACCGCTGCGTTCGACCGTTATGTCGCCGATCCGCCAGACGGTGCCGCGCCCGCCGCCATCGCCGGTGCGCTCGCCAGGCTCAAGACCGGCCAATTGCTGTCCAGGCAATCGACCGACTATCTGATCGGCACGATGGAAGCCTCCAAGACGGGCAAGCAGCGCATGCACGGCGCGGTGCCCGGCGACTGGAGCTTCGGCCACAAGACCGGCACCGGCCAGGATCTTGGCGGTCGCACCGCGGGCTATAATGATGTCGGCCTGCTGATGGCCCCCGACGGCCGCAGCTATGCCGTGGCGATCATGATCGGGGACACGCCCAGGCCGATCCCGGCGCGCCAGGCGCTGATGCAGGCAGTCGTCACGGCGGTGGTGGGGAGCCATCGCGGGGGCGGTTATGCCGTTGCCAGCGGCGGCGGCGCGGCCGATGCCGCGACGACGCTGAACAACTAGAGCGCAGGGCAAGTCGGGCTTGGGGCAAGCGCTCCACGCTGCTATCCACCCGCCATGCCTCATCTCTACCTCGTCGACGGCTCGGGTTATATCTTCCGCGCCTATCACCGGCTTCCCCCGCTGACCAACGTGCACGGCGAACCCGTCGGCGCGGTCTATGGCTATACCACCATGTTGTGGAAGCTCGCCGACGAGCTGCACAAGGCCGACGGACCGACGCACATGGCGGTGATCCTCGACAAATCGAGCCATACGTTCCGCAACGAGCTTTACGACAAATACAAGGCGCAGCGTCCGCCGCCGCCCGAGGACCTGGTGCCCCAGTTCCCGATGATTCGCGACGCCACGCGCGCCTTTTCGCTGCCCTGCATCGAGGAGGACGGGCTGGAGGCGGACGACATCATCGCCAGCTATGCCAAGGCCGCGCTGCGCGAGGGCTGGTCGGTCACCATCGTCAGTTCCGACAAGGACCTGATGCAGCTGATCGAGCCGGGGCTCGACCTGTACGACACGATGAACAATCGCCGGCTCGGGCCCGAGCATGTCATGGAGAAGTTCGGCGTGATGCCCGACCGGCTGGGCGATGTGCTGGGCCTGATGGGCGACAGCGTCGACAATGTGCCGGGCGTGCCGGGCGTGGGCCCGAAGACCGCGGCCAAGCTGATCCAGGAACATGGCGATATCGAAGGCGTGCTCGCCGCTGCCCCGTCGATGAAGCCGGGCAAGCTGCGCGACAATCTGATCGAGCATGCCGACAATGCCCGCCTCTCGCGCGTGCTGGTCACCCTGAAGGACGATGCGCCGCTGGCCGAGCCGCTCGAATCGCTCGAGCTGCAGGGGATTCCCGCGGCGCCGCTGCGCGCGTTCCTGGAGCATCACGGCTTCAAGTCGCTGCTCGCCAAGCTTTCCGCCGTCGCCGATGCGCCGGTCGAAACACCGAAGAGCGTGCCGCAGGAGGAGGACCCGCCCTGCGATCACGACGGCTATGAAACGGTGATCGACGAGACCGCGCTCGACCGCTGGATCGCCGAGGCGCGGCGCCAGGGCTGGGTCGCGATCGATACCGAGACGACCGGCGTGGATGCGACCCGGGCCGAGCTGGTCGGGATCAGCATGGCGCTCGCCCCGAACAAGGCGTGCTACATCCCGCTCGCCCATGGCGGCACCGGGCTGTTCGCCGAGAAGCCCGACCAGCTTGCGCCAGCCGTGGCGCTGGAGAAGCTCGGGCCGCTGTTCGAGGATCCCGGCGTGCTCAAGATCGGGCACAATCTCAAATATGACATGATCGTGCTCGGGCGGCTCGGCATCGACGTCGCGCCGCATGACGACACGATCCTGATGAGCTTCGATCTCGATGCGGGCCTGCACGGCCACGGCATGGACGAGCTCGCCGCGACTCACCTGTCGCACAGCTGCATCGCCTATAAGGACGTGGTTGGAACCGGAAAAAGCCAGCTCAAGTTCAACGAGATCGACCTGGCATCGGCCACCCGCTACGCCGCGGAAGACGCCGACGTCACCCTGAGGCTGTGGCGCCGGTTCAAGCCGCGCCTGCCGGCCGAGGGGGCGACGCGGGTGTACGAGATGGTCGACCGGCCGCTCGCCCCCGTCATCGCCCGGATGGAAAGGCACGGCATCAAGGTCGACCGCGAGAGACTTGCCCAGCTGTCCACCGAGTTCGCGCATTCGATCGCCGCGCTGGAGACCGAGATCCACGGCCTTGCCGGCGGCCCCTTCACCATCGGCAGCCCCAAGCAGCTGGGCGACGTGCTGTTCGAGCGGATGGGCATCAAGGGCGGGCGCAAGGGCAAGTCGGGCGTCTATTCGACTGACGTCAACGAGCTGGAGCGGATCGCCGCGGACAAGGACTCGCCGGGCAAGGAGATCGCCCGCCAGGTGCTCGAGTGGCGCCAGCTGTCCAAGCTGAAATCCACCTATACCGACGCGTTGCAGGCGCAGATCAACCCGGAGACGGCGCGCGTCCACACCAGCTATTCGCTGACCGGCGCGCAGACCGGACGCTTGTCCTCGACCGACCCGAACCTGCAGAACATCCCGATTCGCACCGAGATCGGCCGTCAGATCCGCGACGCCTTCGTCGCCGAATCGGGCAATGTCCTGCTCGCCGCCGATTATTCGCAGATCGAACTCCGGCTCGCCGCCCATATGGCCGACGTGCCCGCGCTGAAGGCAGCGTTCGCCAATGGCGACGACATCCACAGCCTGACCGCGCAGGAGCTGTTCGGCGAGGTCAATCGCGACACGCGCGGTCGCGCCAAGACGATCAACTTCGCGATCCTCTACGGCATCTCGCGCTGGGGCCTGGCCGGACGACTGGACGTCACCGCCGACGAAGCGCAGGGCATGATCGACCGCTATTTCGAGCGCTTCCCGGGCATCAACCATTATATCGTCGAGACGACCGAGAAGGCGCGCGAGAAGGGCTATACCGAGACGCTGTTCGGCCGGAAGACGCATTTCCCGCGGCTGAAATCCAAGATCCAGCACGAGCGCCAGGGCGCCGAGCGCGCGGCGATCAACGCGCCGATCCAGGGCACCAGCGCCGACATCATCAAGCGCGCGATGGTGCGGATGGGCCCGGCGCTGCTCGAAGCCGGGCTGCCCAAGGTGCGCATGCTGCTGCAGGTGCATGACGAACTGGTGTTCGAGCTGCCCGAGGGCGACGTCGCGGCGGCAAAGCCAGTGATCGAGCGCGTCATGGCGACCGCGGCCGAGCCTGCCGTGGTGCTCAGCGTGCCGCTCGGGATCGAGATCGGCGTGGGCGCCAGCTGGGGAGCGGCGCATTGACCAATCCGGTCGCCGCCGATGACGGGGGCACCGAGGATCTGAAGGCGCTTGCCAAGGGCGGGCGCACCAACATCCTCGGCTTCGCATTGCGGCTGCTGGCCCGGCTGCCTTTCCTGTTCATCGCTGGCCGGGTCTATGGTCCGGACATCGTCGGCCGCTTCGCGCTGGCCGTGGTGGTGGTCGAGCTCGCCGCGCTGCTGGCGACGCTGGGGCTGAAGCGCGGGCTTGCCCAGGCCCTGTCCTCGTCCGAGCGGCCGCATGTCCACGTCGCCTGGGATGCGATGGCGGTGGCGTTCTGCGCCTCGCTGATCGCGAGCAGCGTGCTGATCGCCATCCCCGAGATCATGTTCCCCAACAGCCCGATCCAGGGAATGGACCGGTGGCTGCCGTGCATCGTCTTCGCCGTCGCCTGGTCCGATGTCAGCCTGGCGGCATTGGCCTATCGCCGCAACGTGAAGGCGACCGTGACGGCCCGGGCGGTCGTCGAGCCCTGGACGATCAGCGTCGCGGCCTATGCCTTTTCCTTCGTCTCGCTGCGCGACGGACTGTTCTATTCCTATATCCTGTCGATGGCGGCGGCGCTGGTCGCCTCGCTGATCCCGTTCATCCGCAGCTATGGCCTGCCCTATGGCTGGCGGCCGCGCGTGGTGCGGCTGTTCGCCATGGCCAGCCGCAACGTGCCGCTGGCGGGCGCCGATGCGATCGAATGGAGCACGCGCAACGTCGACCGCTTCATCCTGGGCGTGATGTTCGAACCGAAGATCGTCGGCATCTATTATATGGCGCAGCAGGTCGCCTCCTTGCCCGCCAAGCTGAAGACCAGTTTCGATCCGATCCTGGGGCCGGTGATCACCGCGAGCCTGGCCCGGGACGACCGCGAGGCAGTGGCGGCGCAGGTCCGCCAGGTCGGTTTCTGGATCATGGCGGCGCAGGCCGGCCTGGCGTTGGTCGGGTCGATTCCGGGCGAGGCGGTGATGGGCGTGATCGGTCCGCAATTCGTCGCCGGCACCGCGGCGCTCGCCTTCCTGCTGACCGCCGAAGTGGCGGCATCGACCGGGGCGGTGTGCGAATCGGCGCTGGTCTATGTCGCGCGGATGCGGAACCTGGCGATCTCGCTCTTCATGCTGGGCTTTCAGGTCGCGCTGAGTTTCGGCCTGATCTTCGCGATGCGGGCGATCGGCTGGCCGGTCAATTTCCAGGCGGCGGGACCTGCCGTCGCCCTGCTGATCTCGCTTGCGATCAGCTCGATCGTGAAGGCGAGCTTCCTGTCGCGCCTGCTCAAGGCGCGGGTATCGGGGTTCCGATGGCCCTTGCTCTGGGCCGCGGTCGCCGCGATCGCGGTCGGCTCGCTCTTCACCTCGCTGCCCAGGCGCTATGAATGGGCCGAGCTGATCATCGGCGTGCCGGTGATCCTCGCCTGCTATGTGTTCGTGCTGCACCGCTGGGCGTTCGGCCCCGAGGACCGCGCGCTGTTCGGCAAGATCCCCGCGGCGGAAGACGCGCTGCCGACCTGAGGATTAGTGGCGGAAGTGGCGCATGCCGGTGAACACCATCGCCAGCCCCGCTTCGTCCGCCGCCGCGATCACCTCGTCGTCGCGGATCGAGCCGCCCGGCTGAATGACGGCGGTCGCCCCCGCCTCGACCGCGGCGAGCAGGCCATCGGCGAAGGGAAAAAAGGCATCCGAGGCGACGGCCGAGCCGATCGTGCGCGGTATGGCCCAGCCGGCCTTGTCAGCGGCGTCCTTCGCCTTCCAGGCGGCGATGCGGGCGGATTCGAGGCGGTTCATCTGCCCGGCACCGATGCCGGCGGTGGCGCCGTCCTTGGCATAGACGATCGCGTTCGACTTGACGTGCTTGGCGACGGTCCAGGCGAAGCGGCAATCGGCGAGTTCGGCCTCGGTCGGCTGGCGCCTGGTGACCACCTTCAGATCGGGTGCGGCACCATTATCGCGGGTCTGGACCAGCCAACCGCCAGTGATCGACTTGGCCATGATGCCGTTCCGCGCCGCATCGGGCAGGTCGCCGGTGAGCAACAGGCGCAGGTTCTTCTTCGCGGCGAAGATGGCGAGCGCGGCTTCGTCGGCATCGGGGGCGATCACCACCTCGGTGAAGATGCCCGAGATGGCGCGCGCGGTCGCTTCGTCGAGCGCGCGGTTGAGCGCGATGATGCCGCCAAACGCCGAGACCGTGTCGCAGGCAAAGGCCTCGGCATAGGCCTGTTCGATCGTCGCGGCAGTGGCGACGCCGCAAGGATTGGCGTGCTTGACGATGACCACGGTCGGCGCGGCATCGCGGAATTCGCTGACCAGCTCGAGCGCGGCATCGGCATCGTTGTAATTATTGTAGCTGAGTTCCTTGCCCTGCACCTGGCGCGCCTGGCCGACGCCGCGCGCGGCCGGGCCGGTGGCGGTGTAGAAGGCGGCCGACTGATGCGGGTTCTCGCCATAGCGGAGCGTCGCGCCGCGCTTCAGCGTGATCGGCAGGGTTTCCGGAAAGGCCTCGCCCTGATCGGCGAAACCGAACCAGCTTGCGATCATGCCGTCATAGGCAGCCGTCGCGGCAAAGG
This sequence comes from Sphingomonas sp. P2_B6, assembly GCF_056404755.1. Lineage (NCBI taxonomy): Bacteria > Pseudomonadati > Pseudomonadota > Alphaproteobacteria > Sphingomonadales > Sphingomonadaceae > Sphingomonas > Sphingomonas sp. P2_B6. The sequence goes on along the minus strand of NZ_JBFUDK010000006.1, from coordinate 164,890 downwards.
CGCGCGCGGCGAGGCGCTTGCGCAGTTCCAGCGTGGTCGCGCCGGCGCCCGCGTCCATCTCGGCGATCAGCGCCTCGTAATCGGCAGGGTCGGTGACGATCGCGACGAAGGCGTGGTTCTTCGCCGCCGAGCGAACCATCGACGGGCCGCCGATATCGATATTCTCGATGATCTCGGGCCGGTCAGCGCCCTTCATCACGGTCTGGAGGAAGGGATAGAGGTTGACCACCACCAGATCGATCGCGCCGATGCCATGCTCCTCCATCGAGGCGACATGCGCCGCATCGTCGCGCACGGCGAGCAGGCCGCCATGGACCTTGGGGTGGAGCGTCTTGACGCGGCCGTCCATCATTTCGGGAAAGCCGGTCAGGTCCGAGATGTCGCGCACTGCGAGCCCCGCGTCACGCAGCGCCGCAGCGGTGCCGCCGGTCGAGACCAGCTCCACGCCGTGGCGGGCGAGCGCCCGGCCGAGATCGACGATGCCGGTCTTGTCGGATACCGACAACAGGGCGCGGCGGATGGTGATGGCGGTCATGGGGCACTCCGGGGGTAAGGATTGCGCGCCCCTCTGCCGCCTCAGGTCGCGCGCTTCAAGGTCCAGCTGACATTGGCGCCGCCGGCGGGCGATTCGCCGGAGACGACGAGCTGCTGGGTCGACTGGGGACGGCCGTCGCCGTCGATCCACAGGCTGTCCTCGATCGTCAGCGTGCCGCCGCGGCAGCGGAACTGCCACAACACCCCACCCGGCAGGCGCAGAAGCGCGGCCATGCCGTCCGCCGTGGGCGAGACCGAGACGCCCTGGCCGAGATGGAAACGGACCGCGAAGGCCGTCGCGGCGAGCGCGCGCTTCTTGCTCGCGGGCAGGAGCATGTCCTCGCCGCGCACCTCGCGCCCGTCGCCGGTCATGACGAGCTGGCGGCGGTGGAGGAAGCCGTACCGCCTGGCATAGCCGTCATGGCTTGCCTCGATCCGGCTCGACGCCTCGCTTTCCTGGCGCGTCAACTCGACTTCGGCGACACCCCGGCCGAGCGTTCCGTCGGCATGGATCGCGGTCGAATTGCTGTCGCCAACGACCAGGGTCGAATGCGCGGCAGTGGTGCGCAGGCCATCGGCGAGCGCGGCGGGCAGCTGCGCGACGGCAGCGCGGGCGCCGCCGCAATTGACGACGAGGCGGTGCGGCCCGTCGGAGAGTTCGAACGCGAGCGTCGAGGCGCAGCCACCCTCTACCAGCCGGGCGATCGGCGGGGGCGCCGCATCCATGATCAGCACCGCGGCACCGGCGGCGAGCCGCTGATAGCCCCAGTCGCGCGCCTGGCGGAGCGGCCGTGCGCGAATCCCGGTCGCGGCGATGATCGCGTCGAGCGTCTCGCCCCGGACGGGGCCTCCGCCCTGCCAGCTGGAAAGCCCGTGATCGCCGAGACACACGCCGAGCAGCGCCGGCACCATGCGCGCCAGCACCGCGGCGATGGCCGGCGGTTCGACCAGGCGGCGGGCAGCATAGACATGCTTCAGGCTGGTCAGCAGCATGATGATGTCGAGTTGCGCCATGGGCGAGCGCGCCACGCTGCCGCCATCCTCGAACACCGAGACCGACAGCGCCTTGGCCAGCGCGGACTCAGCCGCGCCGCGCCGCGCATCGCCGCCCGGGATCAGCAGGCCGGCCGCGACCACGCCGCACAACGCCGCGACCCGGGGAGCGCCGGGCGGGAGCTTGTCCGCGCCGCGATCGATGTGGCGCGCGCCGCGGGCCAGCGTGTTGAGGACGAGACTGCGATAGACCAGGTCAGTGCTCGACAGGATCAGCGGCGCATGGGCGGCCCAGAGCAGGATGCGGCGGCCCCACAGATCGGCGCGCCAGGCCGGCTCGCTGACCTTGTCGGCATGCGCGGCGAGCCAGCGGCGCATCAGATCCTCGGCGATCGGCGTCGCCTGGCGGCGCGGCGCGGCGCTGGAAAGGTCGCGCAGCCACAGGAAGCCGTGAAGATAATCGCCAAAGGCGCGCGAGAAATCGGGCGCGGCGAGATCGAGGTCGGCGATGACCCGGATTTCGCCCCGCAGGTTCAGTGTTCCCTCAAGCAGCGCCTGGCCGCGGCGCGGATCGCCGGGAAAAGGATCGTCGGGCACCGCGATCAGCTTCAGCGGATGCCGGCCCTTCAGCCGCATGCCGTGGATCGGCGTCTTCCAGGTCAGGCGGTGGAGATATTCCGAGAGACGCTCGGCAAGCGACAGGCCCTTGTCGCCCCCGGATCGAATCAGCCGCTTGCCTTCTTCGATGCCGTCGGCGCCGGAATCGCGATCGCCGTCCTTCACCCGCCTCTCAAGGCAAGGATATTGGCGGCATAGGCCGAGGCGCCGCCCCGGAAGGTCGCGGTGCCCGCCACCAGCGCGTCGGCGCCGGCGGCAATCGCCTCACGCGCGGTGACCGGATCGATGCCGCCATCGACTTCGAGATCGACGCTGAGCCCGGCCTTGTCGATCATCTTGCGCACGCTTTCGATCTTGCGCAGCGCGCTGGCGATGAAGCCCTGGCCGCCAAAGCCGGGATTGACGCTCATCACCAGCACCAGATCGACTTCCTCAAGCAGGTAATCGAGCGCCTTGGCCGGCGTCTGCGGCGTCAGCACCACGCCGGCGCGCTTGCCGAGCTTGCGGATGTGCTGGAGGCTGCGGTGCGTGTGCGGCCCGGCCTCGACATGGATGCTGATGGTGTCGGCGCCAGCCTCGGCGAACTGGTCGAGAAAGGCATCGACCGGCGCGATCATCAGATGGACGTCGAGCGGCTTGGTGGTGTGCGGGCGAAGCGCCTTCACCACGGCCGGGCCGATCGTGATGTTGGGCACGAAATGGCCGTCCATCACATCGACATGGATCCAGTCGGCGCCAGCCGCATCGATCGCGCGCACCTCCTCGCCGAGACGCGCGAAATCGGCGGAGAGGATCGAAGGGGCGATACGGACAGGCTGTTGCATGACCGATTCCTTAGCATGGCTGAGTCGCCCCGCAAGGCAAGTCAGGCCGCACGGCGCAATCGGGCGATGAAGAAGCCGTCACAGCCGCCTTCGTCGCCTAGCATGCCGGGCAAGGTGCGGACCCAGCCGCGCTGATGCGGCGCGATGCCCCTGGGCAATTCCTCGTCGCGTACCGGATCGATCGCGAAATCGGGCTGGGCCGCGAGAAAGGCCATGAGCTGCTCCTCGCCCTCGGCGCGTTCGAGCGAGCAGGTGGCATAGACCAGGGTGCCGCCGGGCTTGACCCATTTGGCCGCGCGGGCGAGCAATTGCGCCTGCACGCGTGCCATCTCGGCGATCACCCGCGGATTCACGCGGTGGAGCACATCCGGGTGACGGCGGAAGATGCCGGTCGCGCTGCACGGTGCGTCGAGCAGCACGGCATCGGCGGGCGCATCGGGCGACCATTTGAGCAGATCGGCGGCGATGACCGTCGCGTCGAGATGGGTGCGCTCAAGATTCTCGCGAAGCCGCGCCAGGCGGTTGTCCGACGAATCCACCGACGTCACGCTCCAGCGGGCGCTGGCGAGCTGCATCGTCTTGCCGCCGGGGGCCGAACAGAGATCGAGCGCGACACCCTGCCCCCTGCCGATCAGCCGGGCGGGCAGCGAGGCCGCGATATCCTGCACCCACCAGCCGCCCTCTTCGAAACCCGGAAGTTCCCGAACGTTAGTGCTGGCGAGACGGATATGGCCGGGGAGCAGCGAAATGCCCCCCACTTCCTCCGCCAACGCCTCGGTAGCGGCCGGATCGGCGAGGGTCAGATCGAGCGGCGGGGGCACGGCAATGGCGCGTTCGGCGGCGCCGACCTGGTCCTCGCCCCAGGCATTCTGCCAGCGCGCCTCGACATCCTCGGGCAAGGTCGGAAATTCCGGGAGCGTGGCGGCGCCGCGCATCAGGGTGCCGAACACGCCGTGGACCAGCTTGCGCGGGCCGCCATCGACCAGCGGCAGCACGGTCGAGATCGCGGCATGCGGTGGCGTGCCGAGCGCCAGTGCCTGGACCAGGGCGATGCGCAGGGCGAAGCGTGCCTTGGCGTCATCGGGCAGGCGGCTGCGCGTCGCCGAATCGATCAGCAGGTCGAGATCGGGCAGGCGCCGCAGCGTTTCGGCGGCGATGGCATGCGCGAGCGCGCGATCGTCGCCGCGATCGATCCCCTGAGTCGCGCGGTCGAGCGCTGCCTCGAGCGGCAGGCCCTGGCGCAGCACCGCATCGAGCAGCTTCAGCGCGGCGCGGCGGGCGGGCACGCCCGGCGGATCGGCGGGGCGGTCGGAAGATTGGCGTGGGGGTCGGGTCAAATCGCTTGAACTCATGTCGTTGCGGGTGGATGGGGTGGCAAGCAGCATCCGGGATGAACCGCCATGGGCCGCCGCCCGCCACATGTGAAGCCGCCAGCCTATCTTTCCAAGAGCCCGCCGGTGCCGAAACCCGATCCCCAGCCCGCGCCCGAGGCGGAAAACGACCCGCTCGGGCTCGATCCGACGCGCTATGGCGACTGGACGCTCAAGGGCATCGCAGTCGATTTCTGAGGCGATCGAGGTTCTCCTGATTGTCGATCCGCCCCAGCGCGGATCGGTAATCGACCAACCACCGTTCGTCCTGATTAGCCATTGAGCTTGTCGAAATGGCGTATCGAAGGACAAGCGTACCACGCGCCAAGGTGCTTCGATACGGGCTCTCGATACGGCTTCGCCTACTCGATCCCTACTCAGCACGAACGGAAGGGTGAGATCGGGACAACGGCGGGAGAGTTCAGACGAGCAAGTCCCGCAGTTTTTGCACCGTATTCCAGTTGCGCATCGTCGCGAGCTTCGGGAATTTCACCTTCGCCATTGCCGGCAGCAGCTTCGAATGCCCGACATCCACCGGGAAATCGATGAACAGCTCGCGGTCGATCGCCTTCAGAAGCTCGGGTCCGTCATAGATGGCAGGGATTTTCTCGATCAGCCCGTCCGGCACCGGGTCGCGGTGGAACGACACCAGCAGATGGTTGGGATGGGCCTTTGCGGCGTCCGGAAAGGGGTTCGCGGCGATCACCGCTTCCAGTTCCTTCAGATTGCGCACCACGACCTCGGTCTTCAGGCCCCAGGCGGCGAGTGCCTCCTCCAGGGCCTTTTCCAGTTTCGCCCCGTCAGTCTCCGTGGCGGTAAAGACGACATTGCCCGAGGCGAGCAGCGTCTTGACGTCACGATGGCCGATCTTCTCGACCAGCGCCTTCAACTCGGTCATCGGGATCTTCTTGCCCCCGATATTGATCCCCTTGAGCAGGGCTGCCCAGCGCATCACTGATCCTCCCGGGTTAGCGGCCGCGCCAGCAGCGCGCCGACGACTTCGCGCACGTCCGCGCCGTCGAGCAGCGCGCAGACGGCTTCGGTGACGGGCATGTCGGCCCCGACCTCGGCCGCGGCCTCGCGCAACACGGGCGCGGTGAAGGCGCCTTCCGCGACGGTGCGGCGATCCGCCATCAGGTCGCTTGCCGATTTGCCCTGGCCGAGCCCCATGCCGAGCGAGAAGTTGCGCGAGCTGGTCGAGGAGCAGGTAAGCACGAGGTCGCCCAGCCCCGAGAGGCCGGCCAGCGTTTCCGCCCGGGCGCCGCGCGCCAGGCCGAAGCGCGTCATCTCGGCGAACCCGCGCGCGATCAGTGCGGCACGGGCATTCTGGCCAAGCCCGGCGCCCTCGACCACGCCGCAGGCGATGGCGAGCACGTTCTTGACTGCGCCGCCAATCTCCGCGCCGATGACGTCGGACGAGAAATAGGGCCGGAACGCCGGGCCGGCGAGACGATCGGCCAGGCGCGCGCCGAGATCCTCGCTGTCGCAGGCAAGCGTGACGGCAGTCGGCTTGCCCTGGGCGACCTCGAACGCGAAGGTCGGGCCCGAGATCACCGCGATCGGCGCGTCGGGATGCACCGCGCGCGCGACCTCGCCGACCAGCAGGCGCGATCCGGCCTCGATGCCCTTGGCGCAGAGCACCAGCGGCGTGGCGCCGATCGGCATGGCGCCGAGGATGCCGCGGATATGCTGGGCGGGGACGACGATCAGCAACGCATCGCAGGCCGAGACGGCGTCGAGCGACCCGGTCGCCTCGATCGAGGCGGGCAAGGCGATGTCGGGCAGGAACAGCGGGTTCCGGTGCGTGGCGTTGACCGCCTCGACCACCTCGGGCTCGCGCGCCCAGAGCAGGACAGGCTCGCCTTCGCGCGCCGCGACGCTGGCGAGCGCGGTGCCCCAGGCACCGCCGCCGACGACTCCGATCCTCATGCCTTCACTCCCGCGCCGCGCACAGCCTCCGCCCCCGGATCGAGCGGCCAGCGCGGCCGCGCCGCCACGTCGAGCGGATCGGTGAGACCCATGGCGAAGCGCTCCGCCCCGGCCCAGGCGATCATCGCGGCATTGTCCGTGCAAAGCCACAGCGGCGGCGCGACGAAACGCAGGCCGCTGGCGGTCGCCAGACCCTGCAGCGCGGTGCGGACCGACCGGTTGGCCGCCACGCCGCCCGCGACGACGAGTGACGTCACGCCGTCAGCCCGGCCCAGCGCCTGCGTCGTCCGATCGATCAGGCAATCGACCACGGCCGCCTGGAAGGACGCGGCGATATCCTCCGCGCTCCAGGTGCCGGCATCGCGCGCGCGGGCGACCGCGCTCTTCAGCCCTGCGAAGGAGAAATGCGGCTCGGCCGAACCTCTCAGCGGGCGCGGCAGCGGCACGGCGGTCGGATCGCCCAGCTCGGCGGCACGCTCGACGGCCGGGCCACCGGGAAAACCGAGACCGAGCAGCTTGGCGGTCTTGTCGAAGGCTTCGCCCGCCGCGTCGTCGATCGTGGTGGCGAGGCGGCGATAGGTCGCGACCCCCTCGACCAGCAGCAGCTGGCAATGGCCGCCCGAGACGAGCAGCAGCAGATAGGGAAAATCGAGATCGGGATCGGACAGGCGCGGCGACAGCGCATGGCCTTCCAGATGATTGACCGCGATCAGCGGCTTGCCGACCGCATGCGCCAGCGCCTTGCCGGTGACGAGGCCCACCATGACGCCACCGATCAGCCCGGGCCCGGCGGTCGCGGCGATCGCGTCGACATTGGCCAGGGTCACCCCGGCATCGGCCAGCGCGCCTTCGACCAGCGGGATCAGCGCCTCGACATGCGCGCGTGCCGCGATCTCCGGCACGACACCGCCATAGGGGCGATGTTCCGCTTCCTGCCCGAGCAGGCGGTGGGCGAGGACGCGGCGGTCGCTGGTCACCAGAGCGGCGGCGGTTTCGTCGCAGCTCGATTCGAGGCCGAGGATGAGTGCCATCGCGCCTCCCTAACGGTTCGCCCCGAGCTTGTCGAAGGCCCGCTCTTTCTTCTAGGCCGGAAACGTTCAGTCCAACGGAGTCTGCCTTGTCCAATCCCCGCCTTCGCCTTGGTACCCGCGGATCGCCGCTTGCGCTCGTGCAGGCCGGCATGGTGCGGGGTGCCATCTGCGCCTTTCAGGGCTGGGGCGAGGATGCCGTCGAGATCGTGCCGATCAGGACGACCGGCGACAGGGTGCAGGACCGGGCGCTGGCCGAGATCGGCGGCAAGGCGCTGTGGACCAAGGAACTCGATCGCGCCCTGATCGACGGGGAGATCGATTGCGCGGTGCATTCGATGAAGGATGTCGAGACGATCCGGCCGGCGGCGATCCGCATCGCCGCGATGCTGGCGCGCGCCGATGTCCGCGACCGGCTGATCGGCGCCGACAGCATCGCCGCCTTGCGGCAGGGCGCGGTGGTCGGGACCAGCTCGCCGCGGCGCAGCGCACAGCTCAAGCGGATCCGGCCGGACCTGGAGACCGTGTTCTTCCGCGGCAATGTCGACACGCGGCTCGCCAAGCTGGCGGCGGGCGAGGTCGACGCCACCCTGCTCGCCGCGGCGGGGCTCGACCGGCTGGGGCGTTTCGATATCGGCGTGGCGATCTCCAATGACGTCATGCTGCCGGCCCCGGCCCAGGGCGCGGTCGGGATCGAGGCGCGGGCCGATGACGAACGGGTGATCGGCTGGCTGGCGGGGATCGACCATGTCGACACGCATCGCTGCGTGCTGGCGGAGCGTGCGCTGCTCGCCGCGCTCCAGGCGGATTGCCATTCGCCGGTGGCGGCGCTGGCGACGATTCACGGCGACCGGATGACGATCCGCGCGGAATTGCTGGCCGAGGACGGCAGTGCCCATGTCGCGGGCGAGACCATGGAGTCGATCGACAAGGTCAGTGCCGATGAACTGGCGCGCGACCTGCTCGACCGGGCGCCGCCGGCAGTGCGGCGGCTGTTCGCGGCATGACGCCAGGCGTCGCGGTGCTGCGCCCGGAACCGGGCAATGCCGCGACCATCGGGCGGATCGAAGCGCTCGACCTCCGTGCGATCCGGCTCCCCCTGTTCGAGATTCGCGCGCTTGGCTGGACGGTGCCCAGCGCTGCCGCGTTCGACGCGCTGCTGCTGACCAGCGCCAACGCCGTCCGCTTCGCCGGGCCGGGCCTGGAGGCGCTGCGGCATCTGCCGGTGCTGGCCGTGGGTGCAAGAACCGCGGAGATCAGCCGCGCGGCGGGACTTGACGTCATGGTGTCGGGCACATCCGACGCTGCGTCTCTGCTCGCCGGTGACCATGGCTTTACCCATATCCTCCATCTCGGCGGGCGCGAGCGGTCGATCGATACAGGCGGCGTGATCGCGCGCGCCATTGCGGTCTATGCCAGCGAGCCGCTGCCGGTACCGGCGGCGGACCTCGCTGCCCTGAGCGGGTCGATCGCGCTGTTGCACTCGGCCCGCGCCGCCATCCGCCTCGGCGAACTGGCCGACGCGCATGGTCTCGCCCGATCATCGGTCGGTCTCGCTGCGTTCAGCCCCGCCGTCGCGGCGGCAGCCGGGACGGGCTGGGCGTGGATCGCCACTGCTGCCGCGCCCAATGACGCCGCGTTGATCGAGGCTGCGATCGCGACGCACGCGCGATTGACCGGGTGAGCATGCGCGGGGATAAGGCGGCATGAGCGACGACCTGCCGACCCCGACGGCTCCCCCCCGCAAGCTCGACTGGCGCACCGCGGCGATCTTGGGGGCAATCGCCTTCCTCGCCGGGCTCGGCGCGATGGCGCTGGGGCTCTACGCCTTTCCGCAATGGTTCGGCCACAAGCCGGTCGCCACCGTGACCCTGCCGCTTGCCGCCACCGCCGACGGCAAGCGCACCCCCGTGGTGATCGTGCCCGGCGACGCCACCACGGCCGCGCCGGCGATCGACCTCGACGCGCTGTCGACCCGCGAGACCGAGCTGGCCGCGCGCCTCGCCGACCTGGAAACGCGCACCGCGAGCGTCGGCGGGCAGGCACGCGCCGCCTCCGGCTATGCCACCCGCGCCGAGGGCCTGATGATCGCCTTCGCCGCGCGCCGGCAGATCGATCGCGGCCTGCCGCTCGGCTATATCGAGGAGCAGTTGCGCGAGCGCTTCGGCCCGATCCAGCCCCAGGCGGTCGGCACGATCATCCAGGCGGCGCAGCAGCCGGTGACGATCGAGGATCTGCGCGTCGGGCTCGATTCGATCGCGCCCGAGCTGAAGACCGGCGCCGCCCGCGACGGCTGGCTGGCCAGCCTGGGCCGCGAATTCGGCAATCTGATCGTCCTGCACCGCGCCGATACGCCCTCGCCGCTGCCCGCCGACCGGCTCACCCGGGCGCGCCGCACGCTGGAGGCGGGGCATGTCGAGGCAGCCCTGGCCGAAGTGGCGCGGATGCCGGGTGCGTCAAGCGCCGAGCGCTGGACGACCGCCGCGCGGCGCTACATCGGCGCGCGCCAGGCGCTCGACACGATCGAGACGGCGGCGATCCTGGGGCAGGGTGCGGCCGTTCGGTAGAGCGGCGGCGAGCAGGAACTGTTCCCCGGCGAAGGCCGGGGCCCAGTTGGAGAGGTCGAGTAACGACCCGCAGCACAAGCCAAGAACGTCCCCCAACTGGGCCCCGGCCTTCGCCGGGGAAGCAGAGAAGGTGAAGGCGAGCACCGACTCCCGCCTTCTTTTGGTAGCCAGTATCAACCGTTGGCGTTGATCCGCTCCAGCAACGCCATCGCGCCGGCGGGCGCGCGCACTTTCGCGCCGTTGATGAAGAAGACGAAGGTGTCGCGCGGTTTTTTCGGCGGCTGTTCGGGTGAAGCATAGGGCAGGCCGTCGGGCTGGCCGCCCGCCGCCCAGTCCTGCGCGACCTCCAGCCAGCGATCGAGTTCGGCGGCGGTGTAGCCGGTCGGCACGCTCTCGACTGCCTGTTCCAGCCGGGCATAGACGACATCGCCGGTGACATCGGCAATGGCGGGGTATTCGGCCGAATCGGCGAAGACGAGCGAGACGCCGGCGGCGCGCGCCATGGCGACGAATTCGGGCACATGGAAACTGTCGTGCCGGACCTGGATCGCATGGCGCAGCGCGACGCCCTCATGCGATGCGGGCAGCAGCTTCAGGAAAGCGGCGAAATCATCCGCGTCGAATTTCTTGGTCGCCATGAACTGCCACAGGATCGGGCCGAGCTTGTCGCCAAGCTCGACGATGCCCTGGCCGACGAACTTCGCGATCGACTCGCCCGATTCGGCCAGGACCTTGCGGTTGGTGCAGAAGCGCGAGGCCTTGAGCGCGAAGACGAAGCCATCGGGCGCGGTCTTGGCCCAGGACGCGAAGGTCGCCGGCTTCTGCGAACCGTAATAGGTGCCGTTGACCTCGATCGCCGTCACCGCGCGCGAGGCATATTCGAGCTCGCGCTTCTGGGCGAGGCCCTCGGGGAAAAACACCCCGCGCCAGGGCTCATAGGTCCAGCCGCCGATGCCGGTGCGAATCATGCCGTTGCTCATGCCCATTGCTCCTGGAGCATGATTCTAGGGCAGATCGACGGTCGCGTCATCGGTACGTTGCCGAGCGCGGGTCCGCCGTCAGGGGGGAGTGCCCTGCCTCAGCAGCAGGCCCTGCGCGATGGCCGCTTCGGTAAAGGCGTCGATATCCGCGACGATGTCGTCGGCCTTCACGCGAAAGTCGGTTGCTATCCGGTCAATCAGCATGGCCCGGTCCATCCCGGCGGCAATTCCCCGCCAGATCGCGGCGGCGGTGCCGTTCAGCAAATGATACCGGTCATCACGCTCGTCGAACAAGGCGAGATCGCCGTCGACATTCTGCCAGGCGATATAGCTCGGGATCGTCAGCATCGTGTTTCTACCCTGCGCGCTCATGGCCAGACACCAGCGGGCATCCCGGCCTGAAGCCGACGCTGCTCCCACAGGGCGAACGGCCGCGCCACCGTCGCCATGGCAAGCTTGCGCCACATCCGACGCAGCCTGAATTCGACGATGTCGTCCAGCACGAGCGAGAACAGGATCATGCCAAGCAACAAGGCGGCCACCAGCCACCATTTGTTCGCATCGGTTGCCCACCATGTCAGCATGATCGTGCCGATCTTGAAGTGAAGAAGGTAGAGCGGATAGGTGAAGGATCCGATCCGGCGTGCCCAGGGCAGGCGGATATCGCTGCCCCGCATCGCCAGAAAAAGGACGAAGACCCCCATCATCAGGACGATCCCGATCCAGGGATCGAATGGCATGCCGCGTGAGGCGATGATGATGGTCCGCGTGCCGAGCAGGGCAGTGACCGCGAGCAGCGCCAGGTTCAGCCTTTCGTTGCGGCGCTGGTACAGCAATCCCATCACACAGCCCGCGGCCAGGAAATAATAATCTGTCCCGAGCAACGGCGCCCGCGGAAAAAAGGGTGCGGCAACCACCTGAAGCGCGATCCACACCGCCACGACCGCCTGGATGTGCCTGAGCCACCCCAGCATCGCGACCGCGACGATCATCGCATAGAAAATGATCTCGACCCTCAGGGTCCAGTAGGAAGCGTCCGCCGGACGATAGCCGAACGCCTCGGCATTGATCGTCAGGTTGGCGAGATATTGCCAGAAGCCGACATGCATCCGGCCCAGTTCCCCGATTCCCAGCAAGCTGGTGAGCGACAGGCAGACGACAAAGGTCGGATAGATGCGCGTCACGCGGTGCGTGACGAAGGTTGACAATTTCTGGCGCTGGACGATCTGGACGATCATCATGCCGCTCATGATGAAGAAGGCGAACAGCGCGATATGCCCATAACTCGCCATATCGGAGATCAGGCCGAGATCGGTGTTCGTCAGGCCCGGTATCCTGGGCACGACGACAACGACATAGTGCGTCACCACGACCATGATCGCGCACAGCAGCCGCAGATAATCCAGCCAGTCGATTCTGCGTTCGGCGGATGCTGATGAATCGGCCACTTTGCTCTTCTTGCTGAACCTCGGTCCATGGCGATACGCCCTGCCCGGGCGTGGCGCCAGCCGCGCTTCGGCTGGCGTCGGCGGCACGATGGCAAGCCTGCCGCATTATGATAAACCAGCGGCATGGCAGGGAGAGTGACATGAGCCGCGGATCGACGTCTTCCGCCACGGAAATCTGCATGGTCGTCCCGCCGTTCGATTCAATGCATTATCCGCAGCTCGGAACCGCGATCCTCAAAAGCGCCTGTACGGCGCGTGGCCTGGGCACGCGCATCTTCTATCCGGGGATGATGCTGGCGGGGCGGGTCGGGCTGGAGGCCTATGATGCGATCAGCCACGGCCAGAAAAAGGCGATGGTCGGCGAGCGGCTGTTCCGTCCACACGCCTATCCCCCCGACATCGTGGCCGCGCTCCCGCCGCTCGAAGCGCTGACGGACACGCAGGATGCCGATTACCGCCGGGTGGTCGATGCGATCGCCCCGATGCTCGACGAGGCGATCGAACGGATTCTCGCGCTGCGCCCGCGCATCGTCGGTGTGTCGTCGACATTCGAGCAGAATATGGCGGCCTCCGCCATCGCACTGCGCGTGAAGGAGGCCGATCCGACGATCGTGACGGTGATGGGGGGCGCGAACGCGGCATGGCCCCTCAGCCTTGGCCTCGCCAAGGCCTTTCCGTGGATCGACCATTTCTTCGCGGGCGAGGCCGATATCGACTTTCCCGACTTCTGCGAAAACTATCTTCGCCATGGCGCGCGGGCGGCGGCGCGGGTGATCCACACCGAGCCGATCCGCGACATGCGCACCGTGTTCCCGCCCGACTATTCGGATTTCTTCGCGACGCTGCGCCCGCTACAGGCCGCCGGCGCCCTGCCCGAATGGCTGCCACGCTATCTGACGATGGAGACGTCGCGCGGGTGCTGGTGGGGCGCCAAGAACCATTGCACCTTTTGCGGGCTGAACGGCGAGGGCATGGCGTTTCGCGAAAAGCCGGCCGAGACGGTGATCGACGAGCTCGACGCGCTGGAGCATTGGGGCGTGGACCAGGTCTTCATGACCGACAATATCATGCCGATGCGTTATCTGCGCGAGCTTTGGCCCGATCTCGCCGCGCGCGGCCCGCGCGTGAAGATGTTCTACGAGGTCAAGGCAAACCTGACCGAGTCCCAGCTCGACACCATGGCCATGGGCGGCATCGTCTCCATCCAGCCAGGCATCGAATCCCTGTCGAGCGACGTGCTCAAGCTGATGCGCAAGGGCGTGTCGGCGCACCAGAACATCGCCTTGCTGCGACATTGTCGCGGGATCGGCATGCGGGTGCACTGGGGCATGATCTACGGCTTCCCGGGCGAGCAGGCCGCTGATTACGAAGCGATGATCGGCCTGATCCCCAAGCTCGTGCATCTTCACGGTCCGACTGGAAGCAACTCGATCCTGATCGATCGCTACAGCCCCTATTATAACGATCCGATCGGCCTGGGCATCGGCGAGCTCGCACCGTTCCCGGGCTATCGCCAGCTCTATCCGGCAGATGTCGGAGCGGACGAGGTCGGCTATCATTTCAGCGGTTCCTACACCACGCCGCTGCTGAGCGATACCGATCTGCTCGAGCGCCTTCGTGCCGTGATGGACGCCTGGAAACAGACCTGGCGGCAGGAAAAGCTGCCCGCGCTCGAGCTGTTCGACGTCGGTGCGACACAGGCGGTGCTCGATACCCGCCCGCTGGCGCGCGCACCGCTCACGCCGTTGACGACCGGGCAGGCGGCGGTCCTGCTGGAGCTCGAAAAGCCGCTACCCCGCCGATCGCTGGCCTCGGAAAAACTGGCCGATGCCGATTGGCTGATCGCGCGGGACTTCGTCATCGATTACGAGGACAGGCTGATGAGCATCGTCGTCCGGGCGCGGCATGAGGTGACCGCCCAGTCGCTGTTGCACAAGGCCGGCGCGCTCGAGGTAGCGGCATAGGCCTCGCACCCCACGTCGCGGCGCGGTGGTGGCCTCAGGATTTCAGGATCCCCTGCAGCAACGCGCCGACATCGGCGAGCGCGGCAAAGTCGTGGGGATAGCGGAGGCGGTAGCTTGGTACCGCCCTGACCGCGGCGTTCAGGCGCGCGAACCCGCGTACCCGGTCGGGCCGGGCCGGGTCGCCGGGGTCGAACTGCACCAGCATATGCGCCGCCGTCACCAGTGCCTCGGTTTCGCTCATCGGCTCGAGCACCGGGGCGATGTCGCCGTCGCGCCTGAGAAAGACGAGCGCGCGCAGCGGCACGGGCACTATGGCCGGTTCGCCGTCCGGTACGAAATGGGTCTTGCCGTGATAACCCGGCATCGGCCGGCATCGCTCGATCGGAAGGCCGAGCCCTTCGCGCGACGCAGGCCAGACGCACACGCCCTTTGCCGCAGGCGCGATCAGGGGCTCTTCCTGCCCCCACAGCACGGAGATATCGTCGCTGAGGATATGCCAGTCGGCATGACCCAACGCCGCGGTCATGGTGGATTTCCCCGCCCCGGACATGCCCAGCAGGAGAAGGCCGCCCTCCGGCCGCGCCAACGCCGCGGCATGGATGGCGCTCGCCCCGAACAGCGTTGCCACGCGGGGCAGCACGCGCCGGACCAGAACGTCGACACAGGCGTCGAAGGAGGCGCCAGGCGCGGCGATGCACCGCACCGTGCGCCGCTCCCTGCTGATCAGGAACGCCCCATCCAGCGCCGAGGTCATCAGCCATTCGTCGCCACAGGTGCCAATGACGAGCTCGTAACGGCCCGGCCAGCGATAAGACACCCGGTCGTGAACGGGCGGCTCCCCGGTTTCGAACGAAAGCGCGAGATCGGCCCAGCCATCGGCGTCGACAGGGCATGTCCGCAATTGATCGACCGGTATGGCCGAATGCAGCCGCAGCCCACCGAAACTGTAGATAGACGTCAACCCGTTCCCACCTTTCCTCGTACCGGCCAGCCGATTGCCAGGTCAGTGATACATGCTATGCCGAAACGCTGTCAGGCCGGACTGGAGACGAAATTGGGTGCCATTGCGGGCGCGGTCCATGTCGATGGCCGGGACATGACCGAGGCACTGCTTGCGTCCATTGTCAGGGCCGCCGTGCCCCGGGGCTTCGACGGCGTCAAGCATTGGCATGATGGCGCGGCGGGCCTGATCCGCTTCGCCCATGCAACCACGCCCGAGTCGATCGGCGAAGTGCAGCCCTTTATCAGCGAACGCTCGGGCGCGGTCATGGTATTCGACGGCCGCCTCGACAATCGTGCCGATTTGATCGCCCAGCTCGGCGCGCAGGGCGAGGGGATGAAGGCCGCCCCCGATGGCGAAATCGCGCTGGCGCTGTTCGATCGACGGGGCGACGATTATGTCGCGTCGCTGGTCGGCGATTTTGCCATCGCCACCTGGCAACCGCGCGACCGGCGATTGCTGATGGTGCGGTCGCCCTATGGCTGGCGGCCGCTGGTGTGGACGTTTGACGGGACCACCTTCGGCTTCGCGACCGAACCACGCTCGCTCGTCGTCGGTCTGGGCATGGAGCGCAAGCTCAACGAACCCGCGATCGGAGAGTTTCTCTCCGCGCGCTTCGTCAGCCAGACGGATACGTTCTGGCAGGGGCTCAACCGGCTTCCGCAGGGCTCGGCGCTGGCCTTGGAGAAAGGCAGGGTCAGACAATGGCATTGGCATACAGGTCCGTTCGAGGATTGGTCCCGCCTGTCCGAGGCCGATCATGTCGCGCGTTTCCAGGAGCTGTTCGATCAGGCGCTGATCGCGACCACCCGCAGCGCGACACCCTTGTCGTCGCAGCTTTCGGGTGGGCTCGATTCCTCTTCGGTCGTGTGCCGGGCGACGGAACTCCACCGGGCGGGACGGATCGGCCGGCAGATCGGGGCGATAACGGCGCGCTTTCCCGGGGAGCCGCATGACGAGACGGAGTGGAGCAGCGCGGTAGAGGCGCATCTCGGTATCACCGCCAAAGTCGTCGGGGCGCGGCCGTTCAGCGCGGATGCCGCCGCGGCGTGGTGCGCCGAAACGCTGCAACTTCCCCTGCGGCCCAATGTGCTCGACACCCTGGCGGAGGTCTGTATCCGCCTGCAGGCCGATGGGGAACGTGTGCTCCTGACCGGGGAGGGCGGCGACGACTGGCTCGCCGGGTCGCTGGCACATTGGCCGGACCTTGCCAGGACCGGTCGGTGGGGCGCGCTGCTCAGGACGGGTTTCGAGCAATTTCCCGACAAGCCGGCTTATGTTTCGGCGCGCCGAATCCTCTATCACGGCTTCGGGCCCCTGGTTCGCCCGCGCCACCGGGAGCGCCTGCTCCGGCCGCACCTCGATTTCGCCACTCAGGCACCCCCGTGGCTCAATGCCGATTGGGCGGAGCGGATCGGCCTGACCGAGCGATGGCATGCCGACGCCCTTCCCGTCGATCTTCCGGGCTTCGCGCAAAAGCAGCGCTACGGCGTGTTCGCACTGGCGCGGCGCCACGTGAACGTCGAGCCGGCGATGGCGTATAGCGCCAGCTTCGGCATCGAGCAGCGCCATCCGTTCCATGATCAGCGCCTCGCGCGTTTCATGATGGGCGCGTCGGGCAATGTGCTGAACCGATATGGACAAAAGAAATACCTGCTCCGTCAGGCGATGAAGGGCACGTTGCCCGAAAAGGTCCGGACGCGGCAAAGCAAGGCGGCGTTCGTCGCCCACACCGTCGACGCGATCTCCGAACTGCTGCGTCGACGCCCGGTCGAGCAATTGCTCTGCGCCCAGCTTGGCTGGGTGGAGGGCGCGAGGATCGGGGAAATGCATGCCGCCTTCCAGCGCTGGCGCGACCAGGGGTCGACCGGCCCCATTCCCGATCAACCCTGGGGGCCGGTATGGTTCACGCTGGCGATGGACATGTGGCTGGAAAACGCCTTCAAGATCTGAACATCGTCCATGAGGAGCGGCGCGACCGATGCGAGCGAACGACATTGATGACGGCAGGATGGTCAGCCGCTGTGGGAACATGATCGCGGCGGACGTGGGCGACGAAGCGGTCATTCTCGATATCCAGAGCGGCTATTTCTTCCAGCTCAACCGCACCGCGGCCCAGATCTGGGCATTGCTCGAATCGCAAATCTCCGTTGGCGAATTGTGCGCGAAGATGGCTGAGGCCCATTCAGTCGATGCGGCGCTCTGTCACGACGATGTGATCGAATTCATCGCGGATATGCGCGACAGGGACTTAATCGCCGTCGCCTGACGATCGGCGCCGGCGCGCACGGTAAGCCCAGCAATTGACCGCGAAACGGGAATCGCCGAACACGCCTGATGGGCATCGCACGGTGAGCACTTCGTGCGGCGCCCAGGACGGGAAGGCGACAAGACTGTTGTGGTCCGGGGCGATATCCACACCCATGTCGCCGGGCACCGCGCCGATCCGATGCAGCCTGAGGCAGCCGCCCGAAAATGCCTTTGGCATGCGGTGAAAATAATAGACGGCGCTGAGCATCCGATCGCCCCTGGCGCTGCCCTCGCCCGTGTAGAGATCGCCGTGCAGGGCAAAATGCGCCCCGTCATTATGCGCAACCAACTCCAGCTCGATGTCGTCGGCGACGAAGGGCGTCACGCGCATCTGCTCGATCATGTCCGGCAAAATGGCGCGTACATGCGCCTCGAACAGGGCCGAGAACGGCCCGAGGTCCCGCAAGCTGAGCGAGCGGCGTATCGTCGGATCGACCAGCCCCTTGTCCAGCGCGGCGGGCCTGAAGCGCGCCTCGTTGTCGAGTGTCCAGCCAAGCAGATCGCGACATTGGTGCGGGGACAGCATGTCGCGTCGCACCTGCCATGGCGGCATGAGACCGCGAGAGGCGTTCACGACGTGCAGCCGCTCGCCCCGCGCGTGGCGTTCTCCCGCAGGAAGCGCAGCACCATCGCCTCGTTCCGCACGTCCGACTGGCGCTTCATGCGAACTGCCGGAACTGCCGCCTTGCTGCCGAGATGGCCGAGGAGGGACCCAATCACCGCGTCGTGATCGCGCGTCAGACCTTCATAGGTCACGCCATCGGGGACAGCGCCGATCGCCGCGAAAAAGCCGAGCCAGTGACGATGGCAGAAATCGGCATAGGCGATCAGCCGTTCGATCGTCGCAAAATCAAAACTCGGCGCCGTCGCTTCGGGCCGTTCGCCCATCTGCGGTATCTGGCGCCAGATGCCGGTCTGCACCGCGGCGGCGGCGGAGACCGCCTGCCGCACCCGGTCTCGCCGGACGAGATGGATATGGTGCGCGGCGGGGAAGAGCGGCGCGATCAGCCCGGCGATCTCGCGGTACGTGTCGGGCAGGGTTTCCTCCGGCCGACGCCCGTGCAAATCGTCGAAACGGCCGGGCTCGAGTTCCTCGGCCAGTTCGATCACATCGCGCCAGAACAGTTTCACGGACAGGGTGCCGGACACGTCGGTACGCCAGCGATGGACCGCCCGACCATAATCCGACAGGCCGACGCATCCCCATCGCGCGGCGAGAACCGGACGGAACCCGGCATGGAAATATTCCAGCGGACAACCCAGGCCGCTGGCGAAATACAACGCCTCCCCGAGCAGCGTACTGCCAGATCGGGGATGAGTGCAGATCAGGATCGTGCGGAGCGGCGCGCCATCCCAGGCGGGATAGTCATGATCCGCCGTTGCGAGATCATATGGCCTGCTGGGCGGGTCCGCGCCAGGCGAACCTGCCACCACAGGAGAAGTCCCAGATCTCGGCGCGCCTGCCGTCCCAGGTCCGTCAGTCAACGTCCAAAAACAGCGCGTTGATCAGGTGAGGTTGCTGATGCCGTCGTTCGGCCGGTAGGAGATGCCTTCGGCGGCCTGAACCGGCGCAAAGGACGTGATCTCCGGCTTCACCCATTCCGGCTTGTCGACAACTACAGCCTCGGGGACCGGTGCATCATTGTTGGTATCGTTCATGAGCTGATCCAGCATTGCCTAACCCATTAGCGATGCGCCGAAATCGCTTGCAAGTCAAATCCGGCGGGGTCGCCCCGCCAGATGCGGACGCGATTTCCCTCGTGGCATGCGCCGATCGCGAAGGATTCGCCGGGCGCCGACATGACCGGCACGGCAAAGGGCCAGAAGATCGCGCCCCAGCACGACGTCGCGCCTGGCCGGGGACTGTTTTCGTACCGTTCCCGATCGTCCAGGTCGAGCGCGATCCATTGCAGCACGCCGCTCACGCGCCCGCCTTGCGAAGCGACAATGGTTGCGCGGCGCTCTCCCCGCCAGGGACCATTTGCGAAATCGAACGTGAACAAGTCGGTGGCGGCGCTGCGCAGCGCGATCGAAGCGTTACCGATCGGGATGTTGCGATAGGGCTGGCGCAACTTGTTGAACGCGCTCAGGTCGAAGGAGTCGATAAGGCCCAGATCCGCTTGCGCCGCGCCACCGTCGTCCACCAGCGCGATTCGGATCTGGCCACGCACCGGAATCACGGCACCGCCGGGTTTCAGAAGGCGCGGCACCGCATCCTCATGCGCCAGGAGCGTGCCTTCGCTCAGCATGTCGTTACTGACGATCTCGGACACGAGCACATCGGCCGGCCCGCCGACATCCGCGAGCTCGACCATGGTCGAGTGCTTGTTGACCACCGTGACGCGGTCGGCGAATCCATTGATGGCGATAT
The DNA here is from genome assembly GCF_056404755.1 of Sphingomonas sp. P2_B6. Classification (NCBI taxonomy): domain Bacteria; kingdom Pseudomonadati; phylum Pseudomonadota; class Alphaproteobacteria; order Sphingomonadales; family Sphingomonadaceae; genus Sphingomonas; species Sphingomonas sp. P2_B6. Next base: position 144,954 of record NZ_JBFUDK010000006.1, on the reverse strand, counting down.
TTTCGCGCGCCGCGGCAGCGACGGCCGAATCGGCTTCGCAGGTGACCACCCGCGCTGCGCCCGCGCGCGCGGCCATCATGGCGAGCAACCCCGTACCGGTGCCGATTTCAAGGACCGTGCAGCCTGGAAAAACCGCCCTGCGCAGCGCCGCGTCATAGGCCTTGTTGCGCACCGCATCCCGAACGATCGAGAAGTGCCACGAATGAACGCCGTCGCTCAGCAACTCGGTGGCCAGAGCACGCACCTCTCCATCGCCGGGCTCCAGCGCGAGCGCGCGCGCGATCAGATCGAGCGCGCTCGCGCGCTCACCGACCGTGGGCAGCTGACGCGCCAGCGCCAGCATCGCCATCGGCTTTCCCTCGACCAAGGGTCGCATGGCGAGTAGCTCCCGCGCGCGATCTCTCATCCGTCGTTCCTGTCTTTCCGCCCGAACCTGGGCACTGGAAAATAGCTGACCAAATGCGCTGCTACCCGCCAGGGTGTGTAAAGCCAGCGAAGCCTCCTGGGGAGCGGCAGATCGCGATAGGCTTGCCACGACGGGGTCAAGCTTCGCCCGACCGCCCGGGCACGGCGCCGCAGCCCCTTTCGCTGGCGCCATTCAACTGCGGTCGTCGCGAACCAGTCGCGCCAGCGGAACAGCCGATCAGCACCGCGGCTGTGCCGCTCGAGCTCGGGTGGCGCATGGTCCGGATGGAGAAACCTGATGCAATCCCGCGCCATCCTGTCCGCAAGCCCCGCATCGGCAGGCCAATGCCCCGCCACGGCGGCGGCGAGGAGCGCGGGCATGTCAAGGCACGCGAGGACCAGCTTTTCCAGTCCGGCGCGCTGCGCGCGCACGCGCACCACGGCGACATCGAAATCGGGCGCCGCGGCGATCCGCCCGAGATCGCCGATCCAGTGAAGGCGCGACCATCGATGGCGGCTGTGGTGATAGCAGATGTAGACGAACAGATCGGCGGTCGAGAAGACCGGCAATGTCTCGCCCCTGATCGCCACCGTCTCCGCCCGGTCGAGCAGTTGTTCGGTGGGAAAGTCGGCCCCGGTGAGATCCACGTTCTGATGAAGATCGACCATCTGGCCCGATGGCGCGCGCATCGAGACTTCCCGGTTCAGGCTGCACATCGCCTCGACATGCGCCGCATGGCTCTGTTGGTCCGCGGGCAGCTCGAACGGCTTGGTCAGGCGAAACCCCCGGGCGATCAGATGCGTCACCGTATCCGCGAACCCCTTGCTGCTCACCAGCAGGTCGAGGTCACGGCAGGACCGTCCGTTGACCGAGCCATAATAGCGTTGGGCCAGTGCCACCCCTTTGAAAACCGCAAAGCGGATTTGTTCCGGTCGGAACCAGGACCGATTGAGCTCGGCGGCGATCGCGCTGAGCTGAAGGGTGTGGGCGGTCGCCACGATCACGGCGCGATCGAGTTCGGCCATGATCTCGGCCGGAACGCAGTCCCGGATCTCGACCAGTCGCTCCCGCAGCATGGGAAGCGACAGGTGGTGGGTCGCCTGCCGTAACATGGCCGGCCAGTCGCAGACCTCGCCTGCGAGGTGCCTCAGTTGAGGAGGTGGTATCAGAGCTGGATCAAGCGCGCAGGCGAGCAGAAGTCGTGCTTCCACCGGCAGGACGATCGGCGCACGGTCGCCCCCTGCGATCATGCCGGTGCCTTGCGTCGATATTTATTCGGCAAGTTCCCAAACACTCCAAGAGACATTGTGGCGAACGGCTGAGGCACCGTCCAGTTGTGCTCTTTTTTGGAGGTCGATCATAGCTCGGCCAACGATACGCAGAACGAGCCCCTCCCGCCGAGCGCCGCAAAGACGGGCTCGTGAGCGCGGACGAAGTCGCTTTCGCGAAGGCGCGCGACCCTGCTAGAACCGGAATGGACCATGGCATGGGGAAGATGATGGCGACCGACCGGACCGAGATCGATCCGACTGATCCCTATGAGCGGACCGCGCAGACCTTTCCGGTGCTGGCCGAGGCGATGGTCGAGCGCATGATGGCCTATGGCCGCGAAGAATCGGTCGCCAAGGGCACCGCGCTCTATTCGCGGGGCGAGCGGGGCGTGGATTTCTTCGTCGTGCTGGATGGGTCGATCCAGGTGCTCGATATCGACGAGCATGGGGTGGCCAATATCTTCACCACGCATCATGCGCGGCAGTTCACCGGCGAGCTGGACCTGTTCAACAATCGCGCGATCCTGGTCACCGGGCGCACCGGCGAGGACAGCCGGGTGCTGCGGATCGGGCGCGTCGATTTCCGCCGCATGGTCTCGACCGAGGCGGATATCGGCGAGATCATCATGCGCGCCTTCATCCTGCGGCGCGTCGGACTGATCAAGCATGCGCATGGCGGCGCGACGCTGATCGGATCGGGCCATTCGGGCGATACGCAGCGGCTGCAGCGCTTTCTCGAGCGCAACGGCTATCCGCACCGGTTGCTCGACACCGAAAGCGATCCGGATGCGGAGGGTTTCCTCGAATGCTTCTCGATCACGCCGGACCAGTTGCCGGTCGTCATCGCGCCGGGCGAATCGGTGCTGCGCAACCCGCCGACGGGCGAACTGGCCGATGCGCTGGGGCTGACCGAGACGCTCGACCCGACACGCGTCCATGACGTCATCGTGGTCGGCGCGGGGCCCGCCGGGCTGGCGGCGGCGGTCTATGCCGCATCGGAAGGGCTCGACACGATCGTGCTGGAGGGCCTCGCCCCGGGCGGGCAGGCCGGGACCAGTTCCAAGATCGAGAATTATCTCGGCTTCCCGACCGGCATTTCCGGCCGGGCGCTGGCCGGGCGGGCCCAGGTACAGGCGCAGAAATTCGGCGCGCGGCTGGCCATTGCGCGGCCGGCGACGGGGCTCGATTGCAGCAAGGACCCTTATGTCGTGACGATGGAGGACGGGCAGCGCGTGACGGGCCGGGCCGTCGTCGTTGCCAGCGGGGCGCGCTATCGCCGGCTCGACGTGCCCGATTACGACCGGTTCGAGGGACAGGGCATCCATTATGCCGCGACGGCGATGGAGGCCAATCTGTGCGCCGGCGAAGAAGTGCTGGTGGTCGGCGGCGGCAACTCCGCCGGGCAGGCAGCCGTGTTCCTGTCGCGCACAGTGAAGCATCTCCATATCCTGGTGCGGTCGCGCGGGCTGGCGGAGACGATGTCGGACTATCTCGTCCAGCGCATCCTCTCCTCGGGCCAGATCACGCTGCACACGCATTGCCAGGTCACCGGGCTGGAGGGGGATGGTTATCTGCGCCACGTGACCTGGACCAATGCGAAGACCGGCGAGGCGCAGCGGCACGACATCAGCAACATGTTCGTGATGATCGGCGCGGAGCCCAATACCGACTGGCTCGACGGGTGCCTGGCGCTGGACGACAAGGGATTCGTCAAGACCGGCGCCGACGCCGACGGATCGACATCGCCTTATGCCACGAGCAAGTCGGGCATCTTCGCGATCGGCGACGTCCGCGCGGGATCGGTCAAGCGCGTCGCCTCGGGTGTGGGCGAGGGATCGGTGGTGGTGTCCTCGGTCCACCGCTTCCTGCACCCGATGGAGTGATGCCGGTCAGGCGTGCTCGACGAAGTCGTAGTAATCGCGGATGCGGCGGTTGAAGAAACCACCCTTCGAGGTCACGCGGCGCATCGCGTCGAACACCGATTCTGGCACGTCCAGATAGGAATAGCGCCGGCCGCTGACGAACTCGATGTCGAGCCGCTGCTCGACCGGGTCATAGTCATAGGAGCGAATGACGCTGGAAGGCATAAGCCTTCAACGTCGCACCGGCGTGGGGGTTGCCGCAGGATTCGCGCGAAAAGGCGCGTGCGAGGGACACGTCGGGCTTGTCGATCGTTACGGGGTTGGGCATTTCACCGGTGAGATGCCGCGCGAAGGGAATCCAGATGAACGAGGACACGCTCGAGGGTGAAGGCCGCAATCTCGCCGGCCAGGTGAAGGAAACGATCGGCAAGGCGACGGGCGATGCCGCCACGGAGAATCAGGGCGTCGCCGATCAGGTCGTCGGCAATTTGCAGCAAAGCTATGGCGCGGCACGGGATGCCGTGGTGCAGGGCGCCGGTCCGCTGGCGGACAAGGCCAAGGCATTTGCCAAGGAACGGCCCTGGGCGACGGCTGCTCTGGTCGGCACGCTCGCGCTGGCGGTGATCAATACGCTGCGCGGCAAGAAAGCCTGACCGCAGACTCACCCTGCGGGCTGGTTCGGCGCCGCCGCATTCCCTATCTTCATGGGGGAACAGTCAAGCAGGGTGAGGCCGTGGCCGACTATCAGCTTTTCGATACGGCGAACGGCGTCGCGGGAATCGCGTGGGTCGACGCCGGGGTGGTGGGCTTTCGTCTGCCGGCCGACTCGGCCGACAGGACCGAGCGGGCGTTGCTGCGCCGCTTTCCCGACGCGGCGCGCCGTACGCCGCCGCCGGAGATTGCCGAAACCATCGCCGCCGCGCAGCGCTATTTCGAGGGCGAAGAAACCGATTTCTCCGCCGTCAGGGTCGATCTGGGCGAGCAGGCGCCGTTCTTCGTGCAGATCTATGACGCGGTGCGGCGGCTCGGCTGGGGTGAGACCACGACGTACGGCGCCGTGGCGAAGGAACTCGGCGCCGGCCCGGAATCGGCGCGCGCGGTGGGCCAGGCCATGGCGTCCAACCCGGTGCCGCTGATCGTGCCCTGCCACCGTGTGCTGGCAGCCGGCGGCAAGGTCGGCGGCTTTTCCGCGCCGGGCGGATCCGAGTCGAAGGTGAAGATGCTGGCGATCGAGGGTATCGACCTGTCGCCGCCCGAACCGGCCCAGCAGGGCTTTGGTTTCTAGATTTTCCGTCGCGTTTTCCGAGCCGCTGGCTGCTCCAGCCAGCTCGAAAATGCGCTGCCGACCATTACCCCGGATGTCACTCGCCCTGGCCGTAACCCGCGGCGAAGGCGATGCGCAGCGCGTCCGAAAAGCTGCGTGCCTCGAACTTCGCCATGATGTTCGCGCGGTGCACTTCGACCGTGCGCGGCGAGATGCCGAGGTCGAACGCGATCGTCTTGTTCGGCAGCCCCTTGGCGAGGCCCTCCAGCACGTCGCGTTCGCGCGCGGTGAGCGCGCCGACCAGCACCGCGGCATCCTCCGCGCGCGCGGTGGCGGTCTCCGACTGGGCGATCCGATCGAACGCGGCGTCGATCGCGCGGAGCAGCGCGGCCTTTTCGAACGGCTTTTCCAGGAAATCGACCGCGCCCGCCTTCATCGCCCGCACCGCGATCGCAACGTCGCCATGCCCGGTCAAGATGACGACGGGCATGGTGATGCCGCGCTCGTTCAGGGCATTCTGCACCTCCAGGCCGTCCATCTCCGGCATGCGGATGTCGAGCAGGATACAGCCGGACTGGAGATGCTTGACCTCCTTCAGGAACGCCACGCCGGAAGGCCAGGTCTCCACCGCGAAACCCGTTGTCCTGAGCATGAAGCTGGCCGAACGCCGGATCGAGTCCTCGTCATCGACGATGTGAATCAGGCGCCTATCACTCATCTTCCACCTCCAGGCTCGTACCGACCAGCGTGAAATGGAAGCTGGTGCCGCCGCCGGGGCGCGGCTCCATCCAGATTCGACCGCCGTTCGCCTCCACTATCGTGCGACAGATCGACAGGCCAAGCCCCATGCCCTCGCTCTTGCTGCTGTTGAACGCCTGGAACAGGTTTTCCGCGATCTCGGGCGCGAGACCGGGGCCGGTATCCGAGACGGTCACCCGCACCGTGCCGGGCGTTGCCTGGCGCGTCGCAATGAGCAGCCGGCGTTCGTCGCTTTCCGCCATCGCATCGATGGCGTTGCGCAGCAGGTTGATGAGCACCTGCTGGATCTGGATCTTGTCGACCAGCACGGGCGACGTCACGGCCAGGTCGAACACCGTCTCGACCCCTCTTTGCGGCGCGCCGATCAGGCCGAGCTTCGCTGCCTCGTCGATCAGCGGCGGCAGATCCTCGATCGTCTTGTCCACTTCGCCGCGCGCGACGAATTCGCGCAGGCGCCGCACGATGTTGCCGGCGCGCATCGCCTCGCCCGCCGCGTCGTTCAGCGCCTCGCGAATCATCGGCAGGTCGTCCGGATCGGGGCGATCGAGCAGGTCGCGCACGCCTTCCATGTAATTGGCCACGGCGGTCAGCGGCTGGTTCAGTTCGTGCGCCAGAGTCGACGCCATGGTGCCCATCGCGCTCACCCGCGCGACATGGATCAGGCCGGAGCGAAGCTCCTCGATCTCGGCCTCGGCCCGCTGCTTCTCGCTGAGATCGCGCACGAAGCCAGTGAAGACCTGCTGGTCGCCGGCGAGCGCTTCGCCAACCGCCAGCTCCATCGGGAAATGGCTGCCGTCCTTGCGCATCGCGGTGACGACCCGGCCGATGCCGATGATGCGGCGCTCGCCCGTCGTCAGATAGCGGTCGAGATACCCGTCATGCGCCTCGCGATAGGGCGAGGGCATCAGGACGGACACATTCTTCCCGACCATTTCCGCTTCGCTGTAGCCGAAGGTGCGCTCTGCGGCGGCGCTGAACGACATGATTCGCCCCCGATTGTCGATCAGGATCATGGCGTCCGGGACGGTGGAGAGGATCGACTGGAGGAGCGCGGCATTGGAACTCAGCTCGCGCTCGGCGGCGCGCTGCGCCGTCACGTCGCGGATGACCTTGCCGAAACCGCGCAGGACATTCTCGTTATCGTAAAGCGGCGTCACCGTCACATGCGCCAGGAACTCGGTCCGGTCCTTGCGCAGGCGCCAGTCCTCCTCCTCGAGCTTTCCGTGAAGGCGCGCGCGCTCCAGGTCGGCGTCAGGCTTGCCTGCGGCGACGGCGCTTTCGGGATAGAAGATCGCACTGTGCTGGCCGACCACTTCCTCCTCGGTCCAGCCCTTCAGCCGTTCGGCGCCCTGGTTCCAGATCGTGACATGGCCGGTGGGGTCGAGCATGTAGATCGCATAGCCCGCCGCGCCGTCGATCAGCAGGTTGAGCTCGTCCGCGACCTCGCTGGCCGAGCGCGCGCGGGCGACGGCATGTTCCTCGGAGACCAGCGAGCGCCGCTTGAACCGCGACATCCGGTCGGCGATCACGATGACGAGCGCGCTCGCGACGACGAAGGCGGCGGGTTCGACAAGGCCGGCCGAGCCGCGCGGCAGGCCGCCGAGCGCGATCGCGAAGACGAGCGCCGCGATCGTCGCGGCGACCGCCGGGCCAGTCCCGCCAAAGGCGGCAGCGCCCAGCACCGCCACGATATAGAAGAGGAAATGGGCATCGGCCTGCAACCAGGGGTTGAGCATCACCTGGCCGACCGCACCGATACAAACGGCCAGGGCCGCCACGGCATAGCCAAAGATCGATGATTCCTGCCGTTCCGCATCCGGGGCAGTCACCAGGGTCATTCGTCCGCCATCTTCCGCATGGCCCGCAGGGCTAATCGATCCGTCGCCGGCCCGCAATCTGCTCCTCATGCCCTCTCCATAAAGGCGGGAGGGCCAGTCCGATCCTAGGACCTTTACGTACAGCCGCGCGCTGCCCCGCCCCCTAGCAGTTTGACGACGATCAAGGGCCGCGAGCGCGGCGACCGTCATTCGGCACGCGCTGATGACCGTGGAAGGGTGGGCAATGGACGATATTCTATTCAGGGCTGGCGCCTGGCTGCTGCTGGGCCTGCTCGCGCTGCTCGCGGCGGCGAGCGCGATCGATCACGGTTTCGCCGTGCAGATGGGCATCGTCGCCGGCGCGGCGCTCATCGCCGCCGCGGGCACGATGCGCGGCGCGAGCAATCCCTATCCCGCGGCGGCACCGCGCAATCGCTATGACGACGAGGTCATCCGCTGGGGCGTGATCGCGACCGTGTTCTGGGGCGTAGTCGGGTTCCTGGTCGGTCTCGTCATCGCCTCGCAGCTCGCCTTCCCGCTGCTCAATCTCCATTCCGAATATAGCACCTTCGGCCGCCTCAGGCCGCTGCATACCTCGGCGGTGATCTTCGCCTTTGGCGGCAATGCGCTGATCTGCACCAGCTTCTACGTCGTCCAGCGCACCTGCCGCGCGCGCCTGGCCTTTCCCTGGCTCGCGCGCTTCGTGTTCTGGGGATATCAGCTGTTCATCGTGCTGGCCGCGACCGGCTATCTGCTCGGCATCACCGAGGGCCGCGAATATGCGGAGCCCGAATGGTATGTCGACATCTGGCTGACGATCGTCTGGGTGTCCTATCTCGCGGTGTTCGTCGGCACGATCGTGCGCCGGTCCGAGCCGCATATCTATGTCGCCAACTGGTTCTATCTCGGCTTCATCATCACGGTCGCGCTGCTCCACCTGGTCAACAACCTGTCGATGCCGGTCAGCCTGGTCGGCTCCAAATCCTATTCCGCCTTTGCCGGGGTCCAGGATGCGCTGACTCAGTGGTGGTACGGCCATAACGCGGTCGGCTTCTTCCTGACCGCCGGCTTCCTCGGCATGATGTATTATTTCGTGCCCAAACAGGCGGAACGGCCGATCTACAGCTACCGGCTGTCGATCATCCATTTCTGGTCGCTGATCTTCCTCTATATCTGGGCCGGTCCCCATCATCTCCACTACACCGCGCTGCCGGACTGGGCGCAGACGCTGGGCATGGTCTTCTCGATCATGCTGTGGATGCCGAGCTGGGGCGGCATGATCAACGGGCTGATGACGCTCAACGGCGCGTGGGACAAGATCCGCACTGACCCGATCATCCGCATGATGGTCTTCGCGCTCGCCTTTTACGGCATGTCGACCTTCGAAGGGCCGATGATGTCGGTGAAGTCGGTCAACTCGCTCAGCCATTATACCAACTGGACGATCGGCCATGTCCATTCGGGCGCGCTCGGCTGGAACGGCATGATCACCTTCGGCGCGCTCTATTACATGACACCGAGGCTGTGGGGTCGCACCCGCCTCTATTCGCTGCGCATGGTCAACTGGCACTTCTGGTGCGCGACGCTCGGCATCGTGCTCTACGCCTCGGCGATGTGGGTGGCGGGCATCACCCAGGGCCTGATGTGGCGCGAATATGGGGCCGACGGTTATCTCGTCTACTCCTTCGCCGAGGTCGTCCAGGCGATGCACCCCTATTACGTGATCCGCACCACGGGCGGGCTGCTCTACCTGCTCGGCGCGCTGTTCATGGTCTGGAACATCTGGATGACCATCGCGGGCAAGCTGCGCGACGAAGCGCCGATGTCGAGCCCCGCCTTCGATCCGGCCCGCGACGTGCCGGTCGTGCCCGCCACCCAGCCAGCTCACGCCTGAGGACCCCGCCATGGCCAACGCCCTTTCCCGCCACAAGGCGATCGAGCGCAACGTCACGTTGCTCGCGGTCCTCGCCTTCATCACCGTCGCGATCGGCGGCATCGTCGAGATCGCCCCGCTGTTCTGGATCGACTCCACCGTCACCCGGACGGAAGGGGTGCGGCCCTATACGCCGCTCGAGCTCGCCGGACGCGACATCTATATTCGTGAGGGCTGTTATGGCTGCCACAGCCAGATGATCCGCCCGTTCCGCGACGAGACCGAACGCTACGGCCATTACAGTCTCGCCTCGGAGAGCATGTTCGATCACCCGTTCCAATGGGGATCGGAGCGCACCGGCCCCGATCTGGCGCGCGTCGGCGGGCGCTATTCCGACGAATGGCATGTCCAGCACCTGAAGGATCCGCGCTCGGTGGTGCCGGAATCGATCATGCCGCCTTATGCCTTCCTGGCCGAGCGGGATGTCGACACCAGCCATATCGCCGATCACCTGATCGCGCTGCGCCGGGTCGGCGTGCCCTATAGCGACGAGGATATCAAAAAGGCGGCCGAGGACATTGTCGGCCAGGGCTCGGCCGATGGCGACGCCGCCGCGATCGCGAAGCGCTATCCCAAGGCCCAGTCGCGCGATTTCGACGGCAATCCCGGCCGCCTGACCGAGATGGATGCGGTGGTCGCCTATCTCCAGGGCCTGGGCACGCAGATCGACCTCAAATCGGCGGCCCCGAGGGAGCAACAGAAATGAGCACCTACGACACGCTTCGGCATCTCGCCGACAGCTGGGGCCTGGTGATGATGGGCATCGTCTTCCTGGTCCTGGTCGGCTGGACCTTCCTGCGCGGCGTGGCCGAAAGCCACCAGCGCGCGGCCCTGAGCATCTTCGAACGAGAGGACGATATCGATGGCTGACGGAAAGCGCATCGACGAGGCGACCGGCACCCCGACGGTCGGCCACGAATGGGACGGGATCGAGGAACTCGATACCCCGATGCCGCGCTGGTGGCTCTACACCCTGTACGGGACGATCGTCTTCGCGATCATCTATATGGTCCTCTACCCCGCGATCCCGATGCTGCACGGCGCGACGCAGGGTACGCTGGGCTGGTCGAGCCAGGCCCAGTTCGAACAGGAGGTCGCCGCCGACAAGGACCGCAAGGCCCCGGTGATGCTCGCCCTCGCGCAAATCCCGATCGAGCGGCTGCCGGCCGATTCGAAGCTGCTCCATGCGGCGGAAGAGGGCGGACGCGCTGCCTTCAAGGTCAATTGCGTGCAATGCCATGGCTCGGGTGCCACCGGCTTCAAGGGCTATCCCAATCTCAACGACGACGACTGGCTGTGGGGCGGCGACATCAAGGCCATCCAGCAGACGCTCACGCACGGCATTCGCCAGCCCGGCGACGACCAGACCCGCCTGTCGATGATGCCCGCCTTCGGTCGCGACGGCATCCTGAAGCCGGTCGAGATCGACGATGTCGTATCCTGGGTCCGCGTCCTGTCGAAACAGGAACCGGCCAGCCTTTCCGCCCGGCGCGGCAAGGCGCTGTTCGCGGCCAATTGCGCCGTCTGCCACGGCGATGCCGGCACCGGCAATCGCGCGGTCGGCGCGCCGAACCTGAGCGACGGTATCTGGCTCTATGGCGGCGACCGCGCCACTCTGACCGAGACCGTCACCAATGCGCGCTACGGCATCATGCCGGCCTGGGGCTCGCGCCTCGATCCGGTCACGATCAAGATGCTCGCCGCCTATGTCCATTCGCTCGGCGGCGGCGAGGCGATGGTGCCTGAAAAACCGGTGGGGCCGCCGGCGGCACCCGAGACGGGGGCGCCCATCCCGGTGAAGCAGAATGTCGCACCCTGACAGAATCCTCCTCCCGGGCGAGCAATTCTTCGAGGCGCGGCGCAAGGTCTTCCCCAAGGCCGTCGATGGCAGCTTCCGCCGCCTGAAATGGGCGATCATGGCGGTGACGCTGGCGATCTATTACGTGACGCCCTGGCTGCGCTGGGATCGCGGCCCCTTCGCGCCCGACCAGGCGGTGCTGGTCGATCTGGCGCACCGCCGCTTCTACATGTTCGCGATCGAGATCTGGCCGCACGAATTCTATTATGTCGCCGGTCTGCTGATCRTGGCCGGGATCGGCCTGTTCCTCGTCACCTCCGCGGTCGGCCGCGCCTGGTGCGGCTATGCCTGCCCGCAGACGGTGTGGACCGACCTGTTCGTGCATGTCGAGCGGGCGATCGACGGCGATCGCAACGCGCAGCTCCGCCTGCAAAAGGCACCCTGGGGCCCGGCCAAGATCCTGAAGCGCGTGTCGAAACATGCGATCTGGCTCATCATCGGCGCGCTGACCGGCGGGGCGTGGATCTTCTATTTCGCTGACGCGCCGGCCCTGTTGCGCGATCTGGCGCACGGCACCGCGCCCTATGCCGCCTATGCGACGATCGGCATCCTCACGCTCACCACCTATGTCTTCGGCGGGCTGATGCGCGAGCAGGTGTGCATCTATATGTGCCCCTGGCCGCGCATCCAGGGCGCGATGCTCGACGAGAAATCGCTGACCGTGACCTACAAGGCGTGGCGCGGCGAGCCGCGCACGCACGGGCTGAAGCGCGAGGCGACGGCGCTCGATCTCGATGCCGGCGGCATGCCGTCACTCGTCGCGCTCGCGGGCAACCAGTCGCTCGCGCCGCGCATCGGCGACTGCATCGACTGCAACGCCTGTGTCGCGGTATGCCCTACGGGCATCGATATCCGCGAAGGGCCGCAGATCGGCTGCATCACCTGCGGCCTGTGCATCGATGCCTGTGACGGCATCATGGCGAAGGTCGGCCGGCCGCCGCGGCTGATCGGCTACACCACCGACCTGGACGGGCGGATCGCCGCGGCCGGCGGCACGCCATTATCGCCGATCAAGCGCCTGCTCCGGCCACGCACGATCGTCTATTTCGCCGTCTGGGCGGGCATCGGGCTCGGCATGCTGTTCGCGCTCGGCAGCCGGACGCGGATCGACATCAGCGTGCTGCAGACCCGCAATCCGCAATGGGTGCGCCTCTCCGACGGCAGCATCCGCAACGGCTATACCGTCAAGGTCCGCAACATGGAGGCGCGGCCGCGCACGGTGGAAATCGGCATTTCCGGCGTGCCGGGCGTGATGTGGACCGAGGCGAGCGGGCGCAGCGGCGCAGGCCGGACCGTCCGCCTCACGGTCCCCGCCGATCAGGTCGCGAAAACCCAGGTCTTCGTCGCGGCACCGGCTGCGGGCGCGGCGCGCACCGACATGCGCTTCACCGTCCGCGCGATCGATGCCGAGGGCGGCGGTGCAAACGACGACAGCTATTTCGAACGGCCGGAGCAAGGGCAATGACACGAGGTTTCACCGGCTGGCACATGACCGGCATCATGGTCGCCTTTTTCGGGGTGGTGATCGCGGTCAATTTCCTGATGGCGAGCTACGCGGTCGGCACCTTTGGCGGGACGGTGGTCGACAACAGCTATGTCGCGAGCCAGCAGTTCAACACCTGGCTGGCCGAAGCGCGTGCGCAGCGGGCGCTGGGCTGGTCGGTGACCGTGACGGCAGAGGCGGACCGCCTGGTGCGGATCGTCCCGACCGGACCGCGCGGAGCGCTGACGGCCGCGACGGTGACCGCGACGGCCGCCCATCCGCTCGGCCGCGTTCCCGCCCGCGCGCTCTCCTTCCGGCGCGGCCCGGATGGCCGCTTCGTCGCGACCGCGCCGCTGCCCGCCGGTCGCTGGCTGCTCCATATCGAGGTGCGCGACGGCCGGAACGATGCGCGCTTCGACGACGAGGTGCGGCTGTGAACGCCGTCCTCCCGATCGCCCGCGCGCCGCGCGCCATGGAGACCAGCTTCACGGTCGACGGCATGCGCTGCGCTGGCTGCATCGCGACACTGGAGGACGGGCTGGCAAAACTCCCCGGGGTCGCCTCGGCCCGGGTCAATTTCACCACCAGGCGCGTACGCATCCTGCACGACGCGCTGGACGAGGAGAGCCTGCAGGCGGCGATCGGACGCCTGGGCTTCACCGCGCATGTCTTTGCCGGCGACACCGGCGGCGCGGCGCGCGACGAGAGCCGGGCGCTCGTCCTGGCCATGGCGGTCGCCGGCTTCGCCGCGATGAACATCATGCTGCTCTCGGTGGCGATCTGGTCGGGCGCCGAAGGGCCGACCCGTACATTGTTCCACTGGCTGTCCGCGCTGATCGCGCTGCCGACGATCGCCTTTGCCGGCCGGCCCTTTTTCCGCAGCGCCTGGAGCGCGCTCCGCCATGGCCGCACCAACATGGACGTGCCGATCTCGATCGGCGTGACGCTCACCGCGGCGATGAGCCTCTACGAAACCGCGACCGGCGGCCACCACGCCTATTTCGACGGCGCGGTGATGCTGCTGTTCTTCCTGCTCGCCGGCCGCTTCCTCGACAGTGCGATGCGCGCGCGAGCGCAGGACGGCGTCGCCGCGCTGATGCGCCGCGTGCCGGGCGACGTGCTGGTCCTCAGGCCCGACGGCACCACGCGGCGCCGCGCCGCCGCCGATGTCGCGCCGGGCATGAAGATCCTGGTCGCAGCCGGCGAGCGCATCGGCGTCGACGGCGTGGTCGAGCAAGGCCACAGCAATGTCGACCGATCGCTGGTCACCGGCGAGAGTCTGCCCGAATCCGCCGCCATGGGCAGCGTCGTGCTGGCCGGCACGATCAACCTCTCCGCCCCGCTGACGGTGCGGGCGACCGCGGCAGGCGACGCGACCGCGATCGCCGACATCGCGCGATTGATGGAAGCGGCCGGACAGGGCAAGTCGCGCTATGTCCGCATCGCCGACCGCGCCTCGCGGCTTTATGCACCCGCCGTCCACACCCTCGCCCTGCTCAGCTTTGCCGGCTGGCTGATCGCCGGCGCGGGTGTGCACCAGGCCGTGATGATCGCCGTCGCAGTGCTGATCATCACCTGCCCCTGCGCGCTCGGGCTGGCGGTGCCGATCGCGCAGGTGGTCGCGGCCGGCTCGCTGTTCCGCGCCGGTGTGCTGATCAAGGACGGCAGCGCGCTGGAACGGCTGGCCGAAGCCGATGCCATTCTGCTCGACAAGACCGGCACCGTCACGCTCGCCAGGATCGAGCCCCGGTCCGGCCTGCCGGACGATCCGCTGGAGCGCGCCGCGCTGTTGCGGCTGGCGCAATCGAGCCACCACCCATTGTCCCGCGCGCTCACGGCAAGGCTCGAACGCGACGGCGTCGTGCCGGTACCGCTCACCGACCTGGTGGAGCATGCCGGCCTCGGGATGGAGGGACGGTTCGGGGATCGCCTCGTCCGGCTGGGCCGGCCGGACTGGGTCGGCGGGTGCGGGGTGGCGGACACCGTGGCAACCGCCTTCGCCATGACCGGCGGTACCGCTCGTCTCATCCTGTTCGGCGACACGCCCAGGCCCGATGCCGCCGCGGCGGTGGCGCGGCTGAAGCGGCTGGGCTTCGCGCCCGAATTGTTGTCGGGCGATTCCGCGCCGGTCGTGACGGCGCTTGCCGATCGACTCGGCATCAGCGGGCGGGCACGGATGTCCCCTGCCGACAAATATCGCGCGATCGAAACGCTCCGGGCGGCCGGGCGCCATGTGCTGATGGTCGGCGACGGCCTGAACGACGGGCCCGCGCTGAAAAGCGCCGATGTCGCGATGGCGCCCTCGTCGGGCAGCGATGTCGGCCAGCTTGCCGCCGATGTCGTGTTTTTCGGCGACCGGCTGATGCCGGTGCCGATCGCCATCGCCGCGGCCCGGCGGACGATGGCGGTGGTGCGCCAGAATTTCGCGCTGGCGATCGGGTATAATGTCCTGGCGGTGCCGCTGGCCATGGCCGGGCAGGTCACGCCGCTGATCGCTGCCCTGGCCATGTCGGGATCGTCGCTGCTGGTGGTGGCCAACGCCCTGCGCCTGCGGAATGCCGCGCGATGAACGGTCTCGCCCTGCTGATCCCCGTTGCGCTCGGCCTCGGCCTGGCGGCGCTGGGCGCCTTTTTCTGGACGGTGCGGTCCGGCCAGTTCGATGATCTCGACGGTGCCGCGCTGCGCATCCTGATCGACGATGACGATACCGGCCCGCCATCGGCGCCGAGCGACGCGCTGAAATAACGCCCGATCCGACAGGTCGCCAACAGAAAAGGGCCGGCATTGCTGCCGGCCCTTTCCGATCCGCCGGGCCGGATCAAAGGCGGATGCCGAAGCCCACACCGACCACGACCGGGTCGAGATGCACCTTCACCGTCTGCGTGCCGATTGCCGTCGTCCGCAGCGTCGCCTTGGTGTCCATGTCGATATATTTGACGTCGAGGTTCAGGAACACGCGCTTCGTCAGATCGATATCGATGCCCGCCTGCGCCGCCCAGCCGACGCTGTCCGACATGTGCACGCTGGTCGGGCCGACCGCGCTCTTCAAACCGGCCGAGGCCTTTTCATTGTAGAACACCGTGTAGTTGATGCCGCCGCCGACATAGGGACGGATCTTGCCTTGCGGGTTCAGGTGATATTGCACCGTCAGTGTCGGCGGCAGCACCCAGGTCGAGGCGAGATCGCCAATGCCGCCGGTCGTCCCGGTCTTGCCGGAGGCCGTGTGCTTGGTGGTCGCGGCGATCAGCTCGAACCCGATATTGTCCGTGGCCATATAGGTCAGGTCGACCTCCGGCATCACCGCGGTATCGACCGAGACCTTCTCGCCGGGGAAGGTCGGCGCGATGCCGCCCGATCCGCCCGTCGGCGCGACCAGGATGCCGCGAACGCGCAGCAGCACGTCGCCGGCCTCGATTCCCTGCCGTTCCTGCGCGCTGGCCGGCGCGGCCCATGCCATTGCGGCGACCAGCGTGACCGCGGCGATCGATATCATCTGTTTCATGTACAGCCTCCTTTGAGCTGGCCCGCTCCTAGGCGGCCGCGGCGCCGGGGCATTTGAGCGCAGGCAAGAAGTGGTTTGACCGGGGTCAAGGCATGGACCCCATGGGTGCCGCATCCAGGACGGCATGTGGCGCCATATCCCAGACCTGCTCGCGACCCCGGTCCCCCGCTATACGAGCTTCCCGACCGCGGCCGAATTCACCGACGGCGTCGACGCATCCGATATGGAAGGCGCGCTGGCCGCGGTCGGGCAGGACGCGCCCGTCTCGCTCTATCTGCACATCCCCTATTGCCGGGAGATCTGCTGGTATTGCGGTTGCAACACCGGCGCCGCCAACCGCAGCGCGCGGCTCGACGCCTATCTTCAGCGCCTCGGCGAGGAGATCGAGCTGGTCGCGGCGCATCTCGCGGGTCGGGGCAGGATTGCCCGCATCGCCTGGGGCGGCGGCAGCCCCAACGCGCTGGCGCCGGGTGCGTTCGACCGGCTGAACGACCGGCTGCTGGACGCATTCAACGATGTCGGCGCCGTCGCCTCGATCGAGGTCGATCCCCGCGGCTTCGATCGGGCATGGGCCGCCAGCATCGCGCGCAACCATATCGGCCGGGTCAGCCTGGGCGTGCAGACCTTCGCGCCGCATATCCAGGCCGCGATCGGCCGGGTCCAGCCCGAGGCCGACATCGCCAGGACGGTGCGCCTGCTGCGCGAGGCCGGAGTCGAATCGATCAATTTCGATCTGATGTACGGCCTGCCGGGCCAGTCGACGGCCGACCTGGTCGACACGCTCGACCGCGCGATCGCCATGGGGCCGGACCGGCTGGCCGTGTTCGGCTATGCCCATGTCCCACATCTGCTGCCCCGCCAGCGACGCATCGACGCGAGTGCCCTGCCCTCGCCGCGCGAACGCTTCGCCCAGGCGGGCATCGCCCATGAGGTGCTGACCGCCGCCGGTTATCAGCCGATCGGATTCGACCATTTCGCCCGGCCGGGCGACGCCATCGCGGTCGCGGCGCGCGCGGGAAAACTCCGGCGCAATTTCCAGGGCTTTACCGAGGACGCGTCGGACACGCTGATCGGTCTCGGCGCCTCGGCGATCAGCGCCTTCCCCGACGGGCTGCTGCAGAACGAGAAGAACACCGGGCGTTATCATCTGAAGATCGGCAGCGGGCGGTTCGCCACCGCGCGCGGCGTGCGGCGGTCAGCGCTGGATGCATGCACCGGCGCGGCGATCGAGCAGATCCTGTGCAACGGACGCGCCGATCTGTCCGGCCTGCCCCTCACCGCATCGACCGAGGCGGCGCTGGACCGTTTTCGCGCGCTCGGCCTTGTCGCTCGCGACGGCCATCGGCTGACCCTCGCGCCCGATGCCCTTCCTTATGCCCGCAGCATCGCTGCGACGCTCGACCCCTATCGAACGTCCAACCAGGTGAGGTTCAGCAATGCCGTCTAGCCTGTCCGCCCTGTTTTCCCTGGCGGCGGTCGCGGGACTCGCTTTGTCGGGAACGCCGCTCTGCGCGGCTGATCGTCCTGTCGTCCTGGTCGCGATCTGCGGCCAGCATGCCAGCATGCCCCTGCCGATCGGGCCGCGGTCGCCGGCGCGGGACCGCGATTGTCCCGTCGCCTGCCACGCCGCCTGCCCCCGCAAACAGGCCGGCGAGGTCGACTCCGGATAGTTACGTACAGCCGCGCCGCACGGCCGCTGGCACTGGACGGACATGAACCCCGTCGTCGACCGCTGCCGATCCTGCCTGGTGCGCGAGCACGCCATCTGCGGGGGCCTCGCCGATACCGAACTCCAGGCACTCAGCGCGATCGGCCGCCGCCGCACGATCGCGGCGGGGCAGGTGCTGAGCTGGGCGGGCGACGCCAATCTTGCCTGCGCCAATCTGGTGTCCGGCATCCTCAAGGTGACGAGCTCCACCGCGGACGGCCGCGAACAGATCGTCGGCCTGCTCTTCTCGGGCGATTTCATCGGCCAGCTCTTCCTGCAGGAAGCGACCCTCACGGTCACCGCGCTGACTGAATCCGACCTGTGCCTCTATCCGCGCGAGCGTTTCGAGGACGTACTGCGCGGCTCGCACGCGCTCGAACATGCCCTGCTGCGCCGGACCATGACGTCGCTCAACGATGCGCGCGAACGGATGCTCACCCTCGGCAAACGCGGCGCGCCGGAACGCATCGCCGGTTTTCTGATCGATCTCGCGCACCGCGCCGCCAAGGATGGCGGCGGGGCGCCGGCCGCGTTGCAGATCCCGATTAGCCGCGGCGACATGGCGGATTATCTGGGGCTGACGATCGAGACGGTCAGCCGCCAGCTCACCCGGTTGAAGACGATGGGCGCCATCGCGCTGGCCAAGGGCGGCCGGAGCATCGACGTGACCGACATGGCGACGCTTCGGGCGATCGCCGACGCCGGCTGAGCTTCAGCTGGCACCCTGCTCCCGCTCGATACCGGCGCCGACCAGCAGCATCAGCGCCTCCTCCAGCGCGACCGCCCGGCGGCAGCCGTCGAAGAAGCAGCGCAGCATATAGCCGAGCTCCTCCGGGCGGGCCGCGCTGCCCCGTGCGGTCCCGTCCCACAAGGCCGCGACGACATCCTCGCCATGGACCGCGTCCAGCGCATGCATCCTCGTCAGCGAGTCGAACATCTGGCGCAGCACCGGATCGGTCCGGGCGGTCATGACATCGGCGAAGATCGTCTCGGCACGCCGGAAATACCGCGTCGTCACGAACTCGATATGGCTGCAGATGCGCCTGACGCGCCGCGGTGGCGGCAGGGCGGGCAGCATGTCGGCGAGGCGCTCCAGCTCGACGCAGAGCGCCAGCTGCGCATCGTGATCGTCGCGCAGCTGCCGGCCGAGCAGGTCGATCAGTTCCGCGTCCGCCGTCGCCCCGGGCGCCGCGTCGCGCAATGTCTGCGATTCAATCATGACACCGCGCTGTCGCCCGTCCGGCGGGAGCGCGCTTTGACGCGGGTCAAGCGGCGCGACCGATGCTCATCCGTAAACTTCCCAATGTTCCCGATCCGCTGCCAGCGCGACAAGGGCGCATCGATCAGGAGGCAATGCCATGAAGAACATCCTCGTCCTTATCCATGACGACAGCGGACAGAAGGCGCGTGTCCAGGCCGCGCTCGACGTGGCCCGCGGCGTCGGCGGGCATCTGCGCTGCGTCGATGTCGCGATCGTACCGGAGCTGGTAACCGACTATGCCTCGATGGGCGGCAGCGCGTTGCTGCGCGCCGACGAGGAAGTGAAGGAAGCGGCCAACCGTACTCGCCTGCGCGAGCGGCTGGAGAATGACGATGTGCCGTTCGACTGGATCGACGTCACCGGCGACCTGACCGAGTCGATCCTCGATGCCGCCGCGCTGACCGACCTGATCGTGATCAATCGCGAACTCGAGACGAGCCTGTTCCCGAACGCGATCGAGCTGGCCGGTCGCTTGCTGGTCGAGGCCAGGCTTCCGGTGCTGGCCGTCCCGGAGACGGCAACCGGCCTCGATATTCGCGGCCACGCGCTGGTCGCCTGGGACGGCTCTCCCTCCGCCGAGGCGGCACTGCGGGCGGCCGTGCCGCTGCTCGGGCAAGCCGCCGCCGTCACGATCCTCTATGTCGACGATGGCTCCCTGAAGATCCCGGCCGAAGAGGCTGCGACCTATCTGTCTCGCCACGGTATCAAGGCGACGATCCAGCGCGAAAAGATCCTGATGGACCGCCCCGGCGCGGTGATCCTGTCGGCGCAGCAATGGTCCAAGGCGGACTATGTCGTGATGGGCGCTTTCGGCCGGGCGCGCGCGATCGAGGAACTGTTCGGCGGCGCGACGCAGCGGATGCTCACGGAAAGCCCGGTCCCGCTGTTCCTCGCTCATGGCCGCTGACCGCCGGACGATCTTACGCACATCTGCGTAGAGACCGCCGCGGGTGGCGGCTTCACAAGGGCAGCGACCTCATTTTCAAGGTGATCCATGCCTCGACCAGATTTTCCGACCGCTCCCCGCGAACAGGCCGTTCTCATCGAGGATGACGAAGGCGTCCGCCGGTCGTTGCAGCTGGTGCTCCACGCCCGCGGCTATGAGGTCCGCTCCTTCGCCTCGGCGCTGCCGTTCCTGGCCAATCTGCGCGCGGAGGAGATCGATCTGCTCGTGACCGACTATCGCTTGCCCGATGGCGACGGCCTCGGCGTGCTGCGGGCGCTGCGCCGCAATGGCTGGCACGGACGGTCGATCCTGGTGACGGCCTTTTCGTCGCCGACGCTGACCGCGAGCGCCAAGGCCTGCGGGTTCGACGCAGTGCTGGAAAAGCCGCTGCGGCCCAATGAACTGGCAGGCGCGATCACTGGCTGACCCGCTTGCCGTAACGCCGCCGACCGCATCCGCGCCGGCGCAGAGAGGGATGGACATGATGAAGAACATTCTCCTGCTGGTCCACGACGATGCGGGCCAGGAAGCGCGGCTTCAGGCCGCCCTGGATATCGGACGCGCCGTGAGCGGCCATGTCACCTGTCTGGACGTCGCCATCCTGCCCGCGATGCTCGGTACGGAATATGCGTGCGATGCGGCGTTCGGCGCCGAGATGTTGCTGGCCGAAGAGCGTGACCATGAAGCGGCGAACCGGACGAGGCTGGAGCAGCGTCTCGCCAAGGAAGACGTCACGTGGAACTGGCTGGACGCGACCGGTGAGATCGCGGCCTGCCTGAAGGACGCTTCGACCCTGGCCGACCTCATCGTGGTCAACCGCGAGCTCGACGAATTTCCCCTCCCCGACATGCGCACCGCCGCCGGCGCGCTGGTCGTCGGCGCGGGCAAGCCGATCCTCGCCGTGCCGGAGTCGGCCAAACGCCTGGATCTCGACAATGCCCTGGTCGCCTGGGACGGATCGTCTGCGGCCGCTGCCGCGCTCCGCGCCGCGGTGCCGCTCCTGAAGCTCGCCAGCCGGGTCGAGATCGTGGAGATCGACGACACTTCAGTCCACGCCCCGGCCGAGGACGCCGCCGCCTATCTCTCGCGTCACGATGTCCATGCGATGATCCGGCGATGGCCACGCGGCACGGGGACGACCGCGGACGCCTTGCTCGAGCGGGTCGCGACCGGCGCCTTCGATTATATCGTCATGGGCGGGTTCGGGCATCGCCGGTGGCTCGAGGCGCTGTTCGGCGGCGTGACCCGGGCGATGCTGACCAAGAGCCCGGTGCCCTTGTTCATGGCGCATTGACGCGTGCCCTTTGTCCGGAAGCTGGCCGCCCTGCTGTTGCTCGGGGCCGCGTCCATCGCCGCGCCCGCGGCCGCCGAGACAACTCGCTGGTCGACTACCGATGTGACGGCATTGATCGGGGAGGCGCAACGGAGCCAGGCCGAGGGAATCGGGGCCGGGCGCTACGACATTGCGGGCTTCGAGGCCCAGGCCGGGGCGGGCGCACCCGATCTCGACGCGCAGGCCGACCGCCTCGCGCTGTCGCTGGCGCATGACTATGCCGAGGGGTCGGCGACAGCCGCGGCGCGTGCCGGATGGGGCATCCCCCGCGATCGGATCGATTATGCCGCATGGCTCGCCGGAGCGCTGGCCCGGCATGACATCGCCTCGGCTCTCCACGCGCTGCTGCCGCGGGATGCAGCCTATGCGGGTCTGCGCGAGGCCCTTGGGCATTGCGATTCGCCCGCGCATTGCCTGACGATCCGGGTGAACATGGAGCGCTGGCGCTGGCTGCCGCGCGACCTGGGGACCAACCATATCCTGGTCAACCCGCCCGCCTTTCGGCTGGATCTCATCGAGCATGACGCCGTCATCTCAAGCCACCGCGTGATCGTGGGCAAGCCGGCGAGCCCGACACCGGTCTTCGCCGCCCAGGTGACCGGCGTCACCGCGAACCCCTGGTGGAACGTCCCGCAAAGCATCGTGGCCGAAAGTGTCGGCGCGCTGGTGCGCACCCAGCCCGCCGAAGCGGCCAGGAGAGGATATGTCGCGGCGCGCGGCGCCGGTGGGGGGCTGCAGGTCCGGCAGCGGCCCGGGCCGCGCAACGCGCTCGGCCTGGTGAAGCTGGAGATGCCGAACCCGCACAGCGTGTTCATCCACGACACACCGTCACGCGAGCTGTTCGAGCAGGACCGGCGTGCCCTGTCGCATGGCTGCGTGCGCACGGCGCGTCCCGACATCCTCGCCAAGATCCTGTTGTCGCCGGAAGGCGCCGCCGAGTTCGACGGCCTGATGGCGAGCGGCGTCAACCGCACCTTGAAGCTGACGACGCCAGTGCCGGTCTATATCGTGTATTTCACCGCGGAGCCGGATGCCGCCACGGAGGGTGGCGTTCGCTTCCTCGACGATCTCTATCGCCGCGACGGCCGCGTGGCCGCCGGGCTCTAGTTCAGTAGGACGGCACCAGCCCGCTCCCCCACCCGGCCTCCCATCCAGGATATTCTGTGGGAGGCCGGTTGGGGAGCGGGCTGGTGCCGATTCAGCGAAGCTGCAAACGACTCTAGGAACCCGTCTGGCCCAGTTCGAACAGATCGTCGAGCGCCTTTTCCCGATCCTCCGGGCTTCCCTCCACGCCGCCGACCAGGGTCTGGCGCACCGGCTTGATCCCGACCAGCTTCAGGATGTTGCGCTCGAAGCTCTTCACGCTGTGGGCGCCGAAATAGAAGCGATAGAAGATCGCCGGCATCCCCATCGTCACCACCAGCCGCGCCGATTTGCCACGCAACAGGCCACTGTTCAGCCCCGCCCCCTTCGGGTCGATCGCGAAGCCCGGACGCAATGCCTGCTCCAGAAAGGCCTTGAGCAGCGCGGGCATGTCGCCCAGCCAGAGCGGATAGAAGATCGCATAATGATCGGCCCAGGCGAGCGTCTCCTGCGCCGCCGCGATGGCTGGCGGCGGCGCATCCTTTTCCCAGGCGGCCCGCGACCGGAGGAGCGGGAAGTCGAGTGTGGCGAGCTCGATCAGCTTCACCTCATGCCCGCCATCGACGGCGCCCGCGCTGTAGCTGTCGGCGAGCGCATGGACGAAGCGGGCGCGATCGGGATCGGGATGGCCATCGATCACGGCAATATGCGTCATGGGATATCTTTCGAACAAAGAGGGTGGATCAGGCCGATTCGACCTTCCGGCGGACGGTCACTTCGGTCGAGCCGCTTTCGCCCGGAACGGCCTTGAAACCTGCCTCGCGCTCCAGCTTCAGGGCGGCGTGATTGTCGCTGCTCTCGACCGATTCGACCGAGTCGATGCCTTCGGCGCGGGCATAGTCGAGCACATGCTGGAGCAGCGTCCAGCTCACACCGCGCCCCTTGAAATCGGCGCGGACCGAGATCGCCAGTTCCGCGCGGACTCCGTCCGGGTCGCAGGCCAGCATCGCGGTCGCGATCAGCAGGCCGTCCCCGGCGAAGGCGAGGAAATTCATCGTCCGGCGATAATCGATCTGAGTCATCGCGGCGAGCCGGTCCCGGCCGACTTCCTGCAGGCCGGTGAGGAAGCGGAAGCGGAGATCCTCGGGCGTGACGTGGCGGAAGAACGCGGCGAGCGCTTCCTCGTCATCGGGCTTGACCGGGCGAACCTGCATCACGACGCCGTCCCGCGTGGTGAGTTCCCGCGCCCATTCCATCGGCACCGGGCGGATCACGGCGCGCGACGCGCGGGGCGCATCGGATATCCGGGCCCGCGCATCGACACCGATCACCCCCCGTTCGTCGGCGACGAGCGGGTTGATGTCGAGATCGACGATATCCGGAAAATCCAGGACGAGCGCCGACAGCGCATTGAGCACCGACACGATCGCGGTCCGGTTGGCCGCGGGTACGTCGCGATAGCCGTCGAGCAGCCGGGCGATCCGGGTCGAGTCGATCATCTCCCCGGCCAGCACATCGTCGAGCGGCGGCAGGCCGAGTGCCCGGTCGCGGACGAGTTCCACTGCCTTGCCGCCGGCACCGAAAGCGATGACCGGCCCGAATATGGCATCCTCGGCAATGCCGACCAGCAGTTCGCGGCCGTGCATGGGAGCGATCATCGGCTCGATCTCGAAACCGGTGATCGAGGCCTCGGGATGGTCCTGCCCGACACGGCGGATCATCGCCTTCGCGGCTGTAACCACCTCGCCAGCGCTCGCCAGATTGAGCACCACGCCGCCGATATCGGATTTGTGCGGATACTGCGGCGAGATGAGCTTCAGGACATAGGGCGGTTCGATGCGCGCGCAGACGGTCGGGATCGCCTCGACGGTGCGCGCCAGCCGCGCCTCTACCACCGGGATGCCGTACGCGGCGAGCATCGAGCGGACTTCGCATCCGCTGAGGATCGTGCGCCCTTCCGCCCGCGCCCCCGTCAGGATCGCCCGCACCCGGGCGCGATCCGCCTCGGCCACGGTGACGCGCGCCGGCGCGCGCATCAGCGCGTCCCGGCCCTTGCCCGCCTGCAGCAGATAGCCGAAGCCGCGCACGGCATCGTCGAGATTGTCGAACAGCGGAATGCCCGCTGCGTCGAACTGCGCCCGCGCCGTCTCCGCATTGTGCGTGCCGAGCCAGCAGGCGATCACGGCCTTGGTCGCGGGGACATGACCCGCGACCGCATCGATCACCGCGCCCGCGATATCGGTGCCGGTCGCCGCGGCCGTCGGGCAGTGCATGACCAGTACCACATCGACGCCCGGATCGGCCAGTGCCGCGCGCGTCGCCGCGGCAAAACGTTCGGGCCGCGCGTCGCCGACGACGTCGATCGGATTGGCGCGGGACCAGCTCGCCGGAAGCTGCGGATCGAGCGCGGCGATCGTGTCCGGCGACAATGTCGCGAGCGTGCCGCCGGTCGCGGGCAGGGCGTCGGCCGCAAGCACGCCCGCGCCGCCGCCATTGGTGACGATGGCGAGCCGTTCGCCGCTGCGCGGCCGATGCCGGCTGAGCATCTGCGCCGCGTCGAACAGCTCCGACAGGCTGTCGACCAGGATGATCCCGGCGCGGCGGAAGGCAGCGGCGTGAACGTCATAGGCGCCGGTCAGCGCGCCGGTATGCGAGGTCGCCGCCTTGCCGGCCGCCTCGGTCCGCCCGGCCTTGATCGCGATCACCGGCTTGATCCGCGAGGCGGCGCGGGCGGCCGACATGAACTTGGCCGGATTGGTGACGCCTTCGATATAGAGCAGGATCGCGTCGGTCTTCGGATCGGCCGCGAACAGATCGATCAGATCGCCGAGGTCGACATCGGCCATGTCGCCGACGGAGACGACGCCCGAAAAGCCGATATTCCTGGCCCCCGCCCAGTCGAGCATCGCGGTGACCAACGCGCCGCTCTGCGACACGAAGGCGAGCCGGCCCGGCAGCGCGACCCGGGGCGCGAACGACGCATTGAGCTTCGCATGGGGAAGCAGCGCGCCGAGGCAGTTCGGCCCGACGATCCGCAACAGATGCGGTTTGGCGGCATCCAGGATCGCCTGGCGCGTCGCCGGATCGTGCAGGCCGGCCGACACGATCACCGCCGCCCTGGTGCCGAGCGCGCCGAGTTCCGCGACGATCGTCGCGACCGTCTCCGCCGGGGTGACGATGACGGCGAGGTCGGGCACGCCGGGCAGGTCGGCAACCGACGCCACCCACCACACGCCCTCCATCTCGACCGGCTTCGGGTTCACCGCGAACACCGTGCCGGCGAAACCGCCATCGACGATGTTGGTGAGCACCATTTCGCCCATCGAGCCCGGTCGCTGCGATCCGCCGATCACGGCGACGCTGCGCGGATGGAGAAGGCCGTCGAGATTGCGGACAGTCATGGGATCGCTCCTGTGCGGGACGGCGCGACGTGCGTTCCCGGCACCGTTGTTTTCCCACAGCAAGCCCCGGCCGAGACATCCGTATAGTTCCGCATATGGCCGTCGGGTCCGGCCGCTAGAGTCCGTGCATCCCATCCGGAGGACTCGATATGGCAACGGCCCTGCATGCCCTTTCCGACCGCGCGGCGACCTTCGCCGCCCGCCAGCCGCGCCTTGCCGTCGGCGGCTCCATTCTCTGCTGCATCGTCCTGGCGGAACTCGCGGCGGCCCTTGCGATCAACGGGGTCCTGTGATGTCCGTCGATCCGCACGACATCCGCCACCTGGTGATCCTCGGTCACCCCGCGCCGTGGAGCTTCAACGGCTCGGTCGCCGCCGATTATTGCGACGCGGTGCGCGGCTGCGACCAGACCGCGGTGCTCCGGAACCTTTATGAAATCGGGTTCGATCCGCTGCTCAAGAACGAGGAACGCCCCGATATGCCGGGTTTTGCGCCGGCGCCGGACGTTCAGGAGGAGATCGACCTGATCCGCGACAGCGCGGTGATCGTGCTGGTCTACCCGATCTGGTTCGGCATGCCCCCGGCAATCATCAAGGGGTATGTCGACCGCGTGATGGGCGCCGGGCTCGCCGCGCGCGACATCAAGACAGGCACCGGTCTCCGGCCGCTTGAGGGCAAGCGGCTGGTGATCCTCAGCTCCTCCGCCTCGACCATGCCGTGGCTGGAGGAGCATGGCCAATGGGCGTCGATGCGCCAGGCCTTCGACACCTATCTCACCACGATCTTTTCGATGGCGGGCAGCGCGCATGTCCATTTCGACGCGATCGTCGATGGCCGTGACGAACGGTTCGTGCGAGAAGATCTCGAGCGTGTCCGCGAACAGGCCCGATCGACCTGCGCCATGGTGCTGAGCGAACGGCACAAGATACAGACCCGGGCAATCGTACAGGGCAATGGTGCTTGAGCGAGCATGACGTAGATGGATGATCTCGATCCGGTCATGGCGGCGTCGCTGGGCTATGCCCTCGCCATCGGGCTGCTGATCGGTCTGGAACGGGGCTGGACGAGCCGGCGCGAGCGGGCGGGAACGCGGGTCGCGGGATTCCGCACCTTCGGGTTGCTCGGGCTGGCCGGTGGCGTCGCCGGCCTTTTGCCGGCGTTGGGCGCGATCGCGTTGCTGGGCAGCGCGGGCCTGATCATCCTGGTCGGCTATCTGCGCCAGAGCCGCGAGCCGGACGACCTGAGCGCGACCAGCGCGATCGCCGGCGTGGTCGTGCTGGCGCTCGGCATGCTGGCCACCTCCGGACAGCCGGCGATGGCGTTGGGCGCGGCGGCCGCGGCGACCTTGTTGCTGTCGATGCGTGGCCAGCTGCACGGCATCGTGCGCGGCCTGAGCGCGGCGGAGCTTCGCGCGGCGGCCCGGTTCGCGATCCTCGCGCTCGTCCTGCTGCCGCTGATGCCCGATCGCGCCATCGGCCCCTATGCGGCGCTGAACCCGCACAAGCTGATGCTGGTGATCATTTTCGTCACCGGCCTGTCCTTCGCCGGCTATATCCTGGCCCGCCGGGCACGGGCATCGCGCAGCATGGTGCTGGTGGCGGCCTGCGGCGCGCTGGTTTCCTCCACCGCCGTAACCCTGGCGTTCGCGCGCAGGCTGGCGACCAGCCCGGCCGCGGCCGCCGCGCTGTCGGCAGGGATCGCGCTGGCCTCGGCGATCAGCGTCGCACGAGTCTGCGTGCTCGTCGCCATCCTCGCGCCACGTGCGATCGGGCCGCTTGCGATCATCCTGGGGCCGGCGGTGGCCCTACTGGCGGGCACGACCTGGTGGCGGCTTCGCCACGAAACGACGCAGCAGGAACAGGCCGTCGCACTGGGCAATCCGCTCGAACTCGGCGCGGCGCTCGTCCTGACAATGGTCGTCGCCATCTCCTCCATCGCCAGCCATTGGGCGCTGATCGCGTTCGGCGATGCGGGCGTCGCGGGGGTGCTGGCGGTGATCGGACTGGCCGATGTCGATGCGGCGGTGATCGCCTTCGGCGCCATGCCGCCCGACGCGATCGCGCCGCGCATGGCCGGCGTGGTGCTGGCGATGCCGGTGCTGCTCAACATGGTGCTGAAGACGGGGCTTGTGCTCGGCGTGTCGCGATCCCGCGCGCATCTCGTGGCAGCAGCGCCGCTGGGTGCTGCGACAGCGGCGATCGCGCTCGGAATCGGCGTTGCGCTATGGTGACTCGTCAGCTGTCCCCGCGATCGAGGTCGCGGGCAAGCAGCGCCATCGCCAGCGGAAAGACGACCAGCCAGATCGCCCCGACAAGGATCAGTTCCGGCCAGACGAGCTGGAAGAACAGCGCCGGCGCCAGCGCGCCATTGGCGAGCAGCATCCAGCGCAGCCATCCGCGCCCATAGGTCGTCGCGAGCAGCAGCAACGACAGGCACATATGAGT
Organism: Sphingomonas sp. P2_B6; assembly: GCF_056404755.1. Classification (NCBI taxonomy): domain Bacteria; kingdom Pseudomonadati; phylum Pseudomonadota; class Alphaproteobacteria; order Sphingomonadales; family Sphingomonadaceae; genus Sphingomonas; species Sphingomonas sp. P2_B6. Next base: position 116,623 of record NZ_JBFUDK010000006.1, on the reverse strand, counting down.
GTAGCCGAGCAGGTCGACCGTCGTGATCGGGGCGCGGAAGGTGCAGCAGGTAAAGTCGCTGAGCGGTCCGATCTGCCCGGCCGCTTCGCGCGGCAGGACCGAACCGAGCTGGATGGCATAGGCGCTGCTGACCTGAGTCGCATAGACCACCGCCAGCGCCAGCGCCCCGAGCCGCCTGGCGCGATGCTCCGGCGCCGCCTGGGCGCTCGACGCCGCCATGGCGAGCACGAACAGCGGCGCCAGCGCGAGCGACGGCGCGAAGATGAGATAGCGGTCGAGCGGGGTCGGCAGCCATCCGGCCACCTGCAGGACCTGCGGCACGCCATAGGCGATGCTTGCCGCGCAGGCACCGATCGCCGCCCAATAGCCGAAGCGGCGTTCGGCCGGTGCGACCGCGCTCATGGCGCACTCGCGTCGATGATCACCTTGAGCGCGCTGGTTTCGGCGGCGCGGCCGAACACGTCATAGGCCTGGAGCACATCGTCCAGACTGAAGCGATGCGTGATCAGCCTGGTCGGGTCGAGCTTCTTCGACGTAACGGTCTTGAGCAGCATCGCGGTCGTTGCGGTATCCACCAGCCGCGTGGTGATCGAGATGTTCTGCGACCAGAGCGTCTCAAGATGCAGGTCGACCTTGGCACCATGCACGCCGATATTGGCGATCACGCCGCCCGGCGCGACGATCTGCTCGCACAGTTCGAAGGTTGCCGGGATGCCCACCGCCTCGATTGCCGCATCGACGCCGCGGCCGCCGGTAATCGCCTTGACCGCCTCGACCGCGCCGCCATCGGCGCTGTTGATCGCATGGGTCGCCCCGAAACGATGCGCTACCTCAAGCCGGTTGTCGTCGAGATCGATCATGATGATTTCGGCCGGCGAGTAGAATTGCGCGGTCAGCAGCGTGGCGAGGCCGATCGGCCCGGCCCCGACGATCGCGACGCTCGAGCCGGGGGACACCTTGCCGTTGAGCACGCCACATTCGAAACCGGTCGGCAGGATGTCGCTGAGCATCACCAATGCTTCCTCGTCCGCGCCGGCGGGGATCGGATAGAGGCTGGTGTCGGCATGGGGGATTCGCACGAACTCGGCCTGGGTGCCGTCGATCATGTTGCCGAGGATCCAGCCGCCGGTGACGCAGTGCGAATACATGCCACGCCGGCAATAGTCGCAGCGTCCGCAAGAGGTGATGCAGGAGATCAGCACATGGTCGCCGGGCTTGAACGCGGTCACCCCCGCGCCGATCGCCTCGATCACCCCGACACCCTCATGGCCGAGGATACGGCCTGGCGCGCAACTCGGCACGTCCCCCTTCAGGATGTGGAGGTCGGTGCCGCAGATCGTGGTCTTCGTGACGCGGACGATCGCGTCGCCGGCGTCGATGATGACGGGCCTGGGCCGTTCCTCCAATGCCTTGCGGCCGGGGCCCTGATAAACGAGCGCTTGCATGATGCGAGTCCTGCGACTGTTGGCGATGCGCGATCGATGCGACGTCCGCCGGCCCGGGCCTATTGGTAGAAATACGAAGCTGCCGCCGGCACGCGCGTTTGATCGCCGTCAACCCGGCGCGGTCGGCACGATGATAACCGCTGACGCGATCCGCTCGCCAGCGAGCTCAACCGGACCAGCCATTCCCATGCATCTTCGCCATCCCGCCCCACGTCGCGCCTTCTGGACGCAATCGCACCATCTCGACCGGATGACCCTTGGCGAGCTGGTGGCCGCCTATTTCGGGCATTACACGATCCTCAGCTATCTCGTGCTGACCATGGCCTCGATCGGCATCTGGCTGTGGCGCCCGGCGGCGGCGCTGCCGACGCTCGCGGCGATCCTGCTGGTGGTGCTGGCATATCCCCTGGTGTGGTACGCGCTGCACCGCTGGGTGCTGCACTGCCACTGGATGTTCAAGGTGCCGGCGCTCGCCGGGCTGTGGAAGCGCATCCATTACGACCATCACCAGGATCCCAACCATCTCGAGGTGTTGTTCGGCGCGCTCTACACGACACTGCCGACATTGCTGATCGTCTCGGCCCTGCCCGGCTGGCTGATCGGCGGGGTCGGCGGCGCCGCGGCAGGGTTCGCGACCGGCCTGCTCGCCACCTGCTTCTACGAATTCTTCCACTGCATCCAGCACCTCGCCTACAAGCCGCGCGTCCGGTGGCTGGCAGTGATGAAGCAACGCCATATGGAACATCATTTCCACGACGAGCATGGCAATTTCGGCATCACCAACTTCCTGTGGGATCGCCTGTTCGGCACGCTCTACAGCCGCAGCGAGCGGCCGGCGAAAAGCCCGACGGTGTTCAACCTCGGCTATACCGAGGAGGTCGCCGCGCGCTATCCGTGGGTCGCCCGCCTGTCCGGCGGCGTAGCGACAGGGCATCCCCGCCGACGGGGCTGAGCGCGCATCCTTCAGGACGGCAAAGCCGAGGTCGCGGCACGCTCCTGCTCGAGATCCTGCACGATTGCGCGGGCCTGGGTTCGCACGTCTTCGAGATGTTGCCGGACCCAACGCGGATCCATGCCGGCAACGATCGACCCATAGTGAAAATGCCGTGACGGACCCATGGCGAACGCGTTCTGGAGATAATGATCGAAACAGGTGATCAGCGATTGCAGCTGCCCTTGCTCGTCGAGCCAGATGTCCTTCAGGCCCGACGAGGTGAAGCTCAGCATGCGTTTGCCCGCAAGCACGCCCTTGGCGGAGCGGCCCTGTACGTCGCCGGGGAGCACCCCGGTTCCGAGCACGCGCTCGATATATCCCTTCATCATCGCAGGCGGGGTGCCGAACCAGAGTGGATAGACCAGCACGAACACGGCCGCGGTGCTGAGGAGGGCCAGTTCGTCCTCGACATCAGCGAACTGCCGGAAGCCGGCTCCGGGGCGCTCCGCCGACTTCAACACCGGATGAAACCCCATGGCGTACAGGTCACGGACCAGCACCTCATGGCCGTGCCGGTTGACCTCGGTGCTATAGGCATGAGCGACCGACGCGTTGAAGCTTTCCTGTTCCGGGTGGCAGAGAATCACGACATGGCGAATCGCGGAGGACTGGGACTCATCGGTCATGCTGGATCTCCTTTCCCGGCCTTCTAGCGAGGCTGACGCCCAACCGCCCTCCGGAGATGTACGGAGCCCGGCGCGGTAGATGGGACGAATCGCGAAACCCGCGCGCCCGACATATGGAAAAGGCCGCTTGCGCGGCCAATCCAGGAAATTCGCTGATTCCCATTGGGAAAACTGGAGCGGGCGAAGGGATTCGAACCCTCGACCCCAACCTTGGCAAGGTTGTGCTCTACCCCTGAGCTACRCCCGCTCTGGCGCCTGACCGGTCGGTGGACCGGGCGGGTAAGGGGGCGGCCTCTAGCATCGGCTTTTGGGTCCGGCAACCCCTTGATGCACAACCGACGAAAAGGGTTGGCTTGAGCGCCCGCGCACCCACATAAGGCGCGACATAGAAGCACGGGAGCGACACTTGGCCAGTTTGGGAATGACCGCCGCGGAGCGCGAGGCAGTCGAAGGGTTCCGGCGCGACGTCGTCGAGCCGTCGATGACGAAGCTCGTCATCATCGATTTCTGGGCCGAATGGTGCGGGCCGTGCAAGGCGCTGACCCCGGTGCTGGAAAAGGTCGCAGCCGAGTATGCCGACAAGGGCGTGGTGCTGGCCAAGGTCGATACCGACAAGAACCAGTTCATCTCCACCCAATTCCAGATCAAGTCGATCCCGACCGTCTATGCGATGTTCCAGGGGCAGCTGGTCGCCGACCTGACCAGCGCACGCACCGAATCGCAGCTGAAGACGATGCTCGACCAGATCCTCCGTCAGCTGCCGGTGGAGAGCGAAGTGGCCAGCGCCGAGGCCGAGATCGAGCCGCTGATCGCGATGGGCGAGCAATTGCTGGCTGACGGCGACACAGATCGGGCGCTGTCGGTGTTCGAACAGATCGGCGAGATGGTGCCGGAGCACCCCGCTATATTGTCGGGCCGGGTGCGCGCGCTGGTCGCGGCGAATCGGATCGACGAGGCCGAGGCGGCGATCGCGGCGCTTCCCGAGGAGCTCGCCAAGCTGCCCGAGATCGAGCGCGCGAAATCGGCGCTGGCGCTGGCGAAGGACGTCAAGCCGGTCGACGACCTCGCGGGTCTGGCGGCCGAAGTCGCGGCCAACCCCGATGATTTCGACAAGAGATTCGAGCTGGCCGGCGGCCAGATGGCGGCGGGCGACCGCGATGCCGCGGCCGATTCGCTGCTCGGCATCATCGCCGCGGACAAGGACTGGAACGAGGGCGCTGCGCGCCAGCAACTGCTGAAGCTGTTCGACGTGGTCGGCCTGGAGGATCCCTGGGTTTCGGCGCAGCGGCGACGGCTGTCGGCGATCCTGTTCGGATGACCGACGCGCCGGTCTCGACTCGGCTTTCGATCTTCCCGCTCCCCGGTGCGCTGCTGTTTCCCGGCATGCACCTGCCGCTGCACATCTTCGAGCCGCGATACCGCGCGATGATATCCGATTCGATGGCGCGCGACCGGCGGATCGGCATGATCCAGCCGCGCCCCGGCCCGCTGGCGCCCGGCGAGGCGCCGGCGCTGTTCGAGATCGGCTGTGTCGGGAAGATCGCCGAGTTCGAGGCGAGCGAGGACGGACGCTACAATCTCGTGCTGGAAGGTGTCGCGCTGTTCCGCATCATCCGCGAGCTCGACGTGACGACCGCGTTCCGCCAGGTCGAGGCGCTGTTGCTGCCGGTGCCGAGCGAAGCCGAGATCTTGTCGCTGTCGCGGCGATCCTCGCTCGAGATCGAATCGCGCCGCTTCGCCGATGCGCAGGGCTATGCGGTGGACTGGGAGGCGGTGACCCGGCTCGACGACGAGGCATTGGTCAACGGCATCGCCCAGATCGCGCCGTTCGACGTGGCGGCGAAACAGGCGCTGCTCGAAGCGCCGGGAATCGAGGACCGCGCCGAGCTGATCATCCAGCTGATGCAGTTCTTCGGCCGCCACGACGGCGAGGATTCGGTGACGCTGCAATAGCGCTCTGCGCCTCAGTGTTACATCCCGACCTTGTATCCGTCCGTCGGTGCCACCCAGATCATCTTCTGTTCCAACGGCGGCGTCGTCGCGCCCTCGATGGTGGCCTTCGCCACATAGTCCGAGCCGGCGGGCACATAGGTGGTGCAGATGCGGCGATCGATGATGCTCGCCAGACCACCCGCTATCAGCTGGCGAATCCCCACCGCCTCACTCTCGCTGAGCTTCTGGCCCTCGAGCGAGATGCCGGCCGCGTCGATATCCTGTTTCCGGATCGTCCCGCAGACAGCGCCCGCATCGATCTCCACCGTCGTGACCGTGTCCACGATGACCAGTGGAGCCGGCGAGACCAGGACGGTGGCGCTATTGTCATAGTTGCCGTCGGGCCGCTTGCGGTAACCCGCAAGCGACCGGCAGCTGTGCTTCGTGACGTCCGGCTCATAGCATTGCAGCATGCCGGACGCTGCCGGCGCGAGAGGATCGGCAGCTGTCGGAATTCCTTCCTGTGCGGCCGCCAGAATTGCCAGGGCGACGATGACGCTCATCCGCGACTTCCTTCTTGCGAAAATATCTAAACCGTCAGCCCCTGGAGCAGCTTCGGCACGTCGCCCGATTCGCCCCGCGCCTCGGCCATGAAGCGGTCCTTGAGCGGTGGCAGCTTCTGCACCGCCGACAGACCGAACCGGCGCACGGCGGAGGCCGTGCGGCCGGGGATGCCGAACAGGCGAGTCAGGCCGTCGGTGGCGGCGGCGACCATGAAGGTGTCGAGGCTGCGCCAGCGTTCGTAGCGGCCGAGAAGCTGCGGATCGCCGAGATCGAGGCCGAGGCGTTTGCCGTCGACCAGCACCTCGACCAGCGTCGCCACGTCGCGGAAGCCGACATTGACGCCCTGACCGGCGATCGGGTGGATGCCGTGCGCGGCATCGCCGACCAGAGCGAGCCGGTCGGCGGTGATCGTCGCGGCGTGATGGAAGCCGAGCGGATAGCTCGAGCGCGCGCCGAGCGGGCCGAGCTTGCCGAGGAAGCCGCCCATCCGCTTCTCCGCCTCGGCGAGGAAACCGCGATCGGAGAGTTTGAGCATGCCCGCCGCTTCGTCGCGGCGCACCGACCAGACGATCGCCGAGCGATGGCCCTGGGCGTCGTCGGTCAGCGGCAGGATCGCGAACGGGCCCTTCGGGTAGAAGATTTCATAGGCGATATTGTCGTGGCTATGCTCGTGGTGAAGCGAGGTAACCAGCGCGGCATGATCATAGGTCCAGCGCGCGACCTTCAGCCCGGCCGATTCGCGCGTCGGCGAATTCCGGCCCTCGGCGGCGATCAGCAACGGGGCGGTGACGACCGCTCCCGAATCGAGCGTGACGGTAACGCCGTGCGCGCCGCGATCGACCGCGATGGCGCGCGTCTTCATCCGCACATCGACGCCGGGTGCCGCTTCGGCCGATTCGAGCAATGCGCCGCGCAGCCGCCGGTTCTCGAACATGTGACCGAGCGCACCGCTTTCCGCATCGGGCTCGAAATCGAGCGCGCCGGGTTCGAGCCCGTCGCTGACCCGGATGCCCTGGATCGGGCAGCCATGGCCATCCAGCCGACCCACCACGCCGATCGTCTCCAGCATGCGATAGGGTGCGCTGGCGATCGCCGAGGCGCGGCCGTCGAAGCCGGCGGCGAGGATCACCTGCGGATCGGCAATGTCGATGACGATGGCAGTGAGGCCGTGCGCGTCGAGCGCCACGGCGAGTGCGCTGCCGACCAGGCCACCGCCCAGAATGATGACGTCCGCTCTATCCATGCCCTCGCTCTAGCGTGCGTCGGGCACGGTGCCAATGCGCCCGCCCAATGGCTTAACCTTGACGTCGGACTCGCCAGGAGCGATGATTCCGCGCGTACAGACAGCGAACAATCGAGGACCAGATCATGGCTAGCCGGGCGCAGCCGCCCTTGTGGCGCGAGACGGTGAAGGCAGGTGCCGCGCGAAGCGGCGCGCTGATCGGCGCGATGGCCATCGCCATCGTCGCTTTGCTCCTGTTCGTCGCGCTGATCACCTATCATTCGGGCGATCCGTCGCTGAACACCGCCTCGGGCGGGCCAGCCGAGAACTGGCTGGGCACGCCGGGCGCCTGGACCGCGGATATTCTGTACACTGTGTTCGGCGTGTCGGCGTTTGCGGCGTTGCCGATCATCATGATCCTCGCGATGCGGCTATGGGCCGATGTGCCGGTCGGCCGCTGGAGACTGATGCTGGCGGCGTCGCTGGGCGGCATCCTGTTGGCCGATACCACCATTGCCCTCATTTCCAGCGCCGCGGTGCACGGCTTCCCCGCCGGATATAGCGGCGCGATCGGCCTCGGGATTGCCGATCTGCTGCGCTGGGGCATGGGCTTTATCGGCGACCCGAATGTGATCCTGTGGACGTCGCGTGCCGTGGCGGTGATCTTCGCGCTGGCCGGCGCCGCGGTGTGGGCACTCAGCTTCATCATCGATATCGCCGATCGTCCGCGCCGCATGCCCAGGCCGAAACCGGTCAAGGCGGAGCGCCGCACACCCGAACAGGAAATCCTGGCGCCCGAGCCGGCGCGCAGACCCACGCCGCGGGCCGTCGCAACCCCCGATTCGCGACCCGGGCCCGTCATCGCCGAACGCAATCTCGCGCCGTCCGTGGCAAAGCCCAAGGCCAAGCAGGCGTCGTTCGACCTCGGCGACAACTCCCAGCTTCCCCCGCTCGACCTGCTGAAGCCGGCGCCGCCCGCACCGGGCGGGCCGGTCGACAAGGCCGCGCTGGAACGCAATGCCCGGCTGCTCGAATCGGTGCTCGACGATTTCCACGTCAAGGGATCGATCATCAACATCCGGCCCGGCCCGGTGGTCACGATGTACGAGCTGGAGCCCGCATCGGGCATCAAGGCGAGCCGGGTGATCCAGCTTGCCGACGATATCGCGCGCAACATGTCGGCGATCTCGGCGCGCGTCGCGACCATCCCGGGGCGGACGGTGATCGGCATCGAGCTGCCCAATGTCCGGCGTGAGACGGTCGGGCTGCACGAACTGATCGGGTCGCAGTCGTTCGACGACCAGTCCGCCTCGCTGCCGCTGGTGCTCGGCAAGAACATCGCGGGCGACCCCGTCATCGCCGACCTCGCGCCGATGCCGCATCTGCTCGTCGCCGGCACGACCGGGTCAGGCAAGTCGGTCGGCCTGAACTGCATGATCCTGTCGCTGCTCTACCGGCTGCGCCCGGACCAGTGCCGGATGATCATGATCGATCCCAAGATGCTCGAACTGAGCATGTACGAGGACATTCCGCATCTTCTCTCCCCGGTCGTCACCGATCCCGCCAAGGCGGTCCGTGCCCTGAAATGGGCGGTCGAGCAGATGGAGGAACGTTATCGCATGATGTCCTCGGTCGGGGTGCGCAGCCTCGCCAGCTTCAACGAGAAAGTGCGCGCGGCACGGACCAAGGGCCAGCCGCTCGGGCGGCGTGTTCAGACCGGCTATGACGCGGAGACCGGCCAGCCGATCTATGAGGAAGAAACGCTCGATTTCCAGCCGCTGCCGCAGATCGTGGTGATCGTCGACGAACTCGCCGACCTGATGATGACCGCGGGCAAGGAAGTCGAATTCCTGATCCAGCGGCTCGCGCAAAAGGCGCGCGCGGCGGGCATCCACCTGATCATGGCGACTCAGCGCCCCTCGGTCGACGTCATCACGGGCGTGATCAAGGCGAACCTGCCGACCCGCATCAGCTTCCACGTCACCTCCAAGATCGATTCGCGCACCATCCTGGGCGAACAGGGCGCCGAGCAGCTGCTGGGCAAGGGCGACATGCTCTACATGCCGGGCGGCAAGGGCATCGTGCGCGTGCACGGGCCGTTCGTCAGCGACGACGAAGTGCGCGCGGTGGCGGATCACTGGCGCGCGCAGGGCCGGCCCGACTATATCCAGTCAGTCACCGAGGAGCCCGAGGATGGCTTCGCGCTGGACGGCGCGCCCGATGGCGAGGATTCGGCCGAGGACCAGCAATATCGCGCCGCCATCCAGCTCGTCGTGGAAAGCCAGAAGGCATCGACCTCGTGGCTGCAGCGCCAGCTCCGGATCGGCTATAACAGCGCCGCACGGCTGATCGAGCGGATGGAAAAGGACGGCATCGTCAGCCGCCCCGACCATGTCGGCCGGCGCGACGTGCTGCGCGACCGGGACGGGAACCCGCTGTAGGACTCGTGGTTCAGAAGGGGTTCAACCCGGCGTGCCTAGCGCCGGGACCTGTCTCGGGAGAATATCGTGATCCTTCGCAATCTGTCGGTGCTGGCGGCGCTCGCCGTCCCGGCACTGGTCGCAGCGGCCCCGGCCACCGGCGATCTCGCGCTCGTCCAGAGCCATCTCCAGTCGGTGCAGAGCCTGACCGCCGCGTTCAGCCAGACCGACCGCGCCGGCAAGGTGCTGACCGGCACCCTGACGCTGAAGAAGCCCGGCAAGGTCCGTTTCCAATATGAAAAGGGCGTGCCGATCCTGATCGTCGGCGACGGCCGGGCGCTGACCTTCATCGATTATTCGGTAAAGCAGGTGCAACGCTGGCCGATCGGCAATTCGCCGCTCAGCATCTTGCTGGATCCGAGCAAGGACATGACGCGCTTCGCCAAGGTCGTGCCGGGTTTCGACCCACGCATCATCTCGGTCGAGGCGAACGACCCCAAACATCCCGAATATGGTCGCATCACGCTCGTCTTCATCCGCGACGCGAGCGCGCCGGGCGGGCTGATGCTGCAGGGCTGGGTCGCGCTCGATTCGCAAAACAACCGCACGACGATCCGTCTGTCGAACCAGCATTTCAACGCGCCCGTGAGCGACAGGACGTTCAATTGGAACGACCCGCGGCGAAGTTTGGGCCGAAACTGACCCTTCGTTCATAGTGGCGACAGGTTAGCAGTCCTAAAAAGACATTGCGGATGTGGGGCGGCCCGGGATTTTCCCCCTGTTGCTCGGACGACCTGCTTCCCGCCTGCGTGACGAACGCTAGGTCGGCCCTCGCTCCATGCCCCCGGAGCGAGGGCCTTTCCATTTCCGGTTCTTTCCCCTTCCGTCGCTTTCCTTGTCGGCACCGACTCCCGCCGCTACATCGCCTTGATGGCGCTCAAGATCGTTTCCTGGAACATCAACTCGGTTCGCTTCCGTATCGAGATTGTCGAACGTTTTCTGCGCGAAGTGTCCCCCGACATTTTGTGCCTTCAGGAAACCAAGGTGATCGACGGGGATTTCCCGACCGCGCCGTTCCGAGCGCTGGGCTATAACCACATCATCCTGCACGGGCAGCGCATGCACCACGGCGTGGCGATCATCAGCCGCGTGCCGCTGGTCGAGGACGACCGGTTCGACTGGCAGGCCAATCGCGAGGCGCGGCATGTCGGGGTACGAATGAACAACGGCGTGCGGCTGGAAAATGTCTATGTGCCTGCGGGCGGCGACGTGCCGGACCGCGACGTGAACCCGAAATTCGGCCAGAAGCTCGATTTCGTCGAGCGCATGACGCGCTGGTCGGAAGGCTTGAACGTACCGACGATCCTGGTCGGCGATTTCAACATCGCCCCGCTCGAATCCGACGTGTGGAGCCACAAGCAGCTGCTCGACGTGGTCAGCCACACCCCGATCGAGGTCGCGGCGCTGGACGGGCTGAAGGCATCGAACGACTGGGTCGATCTCGGGCGGCATTTCGTGCCGGCGCCGGACCGACTGTTCACCTGGTGGAGCTACCGCGCGAAGGACTGGCTCGCCTCGGACCGCGGGCGGCGGCTCGACCATATGTGGGCCACTACCGATGTCGCGAAGACGGCGGTGGGCCATACGGTGTTCGAGGATTGCCGAAGCTGGCTGAAACCCTCCGACCATATCCCCATCATGACCGAGTTTGCAGTGTGACCGACGCACGAAGGACGGCAGAAGCAATCGACGCCTTGCGGCGCGGATGGCCGATCGCGATCGCGGGGGTCGACGGGACGCTCGCCTTGCTGCCGATCGAGACGACCGACCCGACGCGGCTGGCCGCGTTCGATCCGGATGGGCGGGCATCGGTGCTGCTCACCTCGGGTCGCGCGGCGACCCTGAAGCTCGCCAACCAGCGCGAGGCGGCGGCGCCCGATTGCCCGGTACTGGTCGAGCGTGCGCCCTGGCTGGACTTCGCCGCGGCAACTGCGCTGGCCGATCCGCAATTCGACCTTCGGACCCCGCTGAAGGGCCCGTTCCGCGCGATTGCGGTCGAAGCGCCCGACGCCGCTGCCGCCGCGCTGCGGCTGGCGCGGATCGGTGGCGTATTGCCGGCCTTTTTCGCCAACCCCAGCGCGACGGCCCAGGTGACGCTGACGCCGGCGGATATCGATGCGCATGAGGATGCGGCGCGGCTGATCATCGCGACGCGCGCGCGTCTGCCGGTGTCGGGGGCCGAGGATACCGAGATCGTCGCCTTCCGCACGCCCGAGATGCCGGGCGAGCATGTCGCGCTGCTGATCGGCGCACCGAACGGACAGCCGCCGCTGGTGCGCCTGCACAGCGAATGCCTGACCGGAGACGTGCTCGGCAGCCTGAAATGCGATTGCGGGCCGCAGCTCGATGCGGCGATCCGCGCGATCTCGGACAGCGGCTGGGGCATCTTGCTCTATCTGCGCCAGGAAGGGCGCGGGATCGGGCTGATCAACAAGCTGCGCGCCTATGCGCTGCAGGATCAGGGGTTCGACACGGTCGATGCGAACACGCGGCTCGGCTTCGCGGTCGATTCGCGCAATTTCGCGGTGGCGGCGCGGATGCTCGAACTGCTCGGCCAGCGATCGGTGCGGTTGCTGACCAACAATCCGGAAAAGGTCGCGCAGCTCGAGGGCGCGGGAATCAAGGTGGTCGAACGCGTGCCGCATATCCTGCCGGCCAACCCCTTCAACGAACGTTATCTGGCGACCAAGCGCGACCGCACCGGGCACCAGTTCTAAGGTGCGCTATTTCCTCGACGTCGAATTCAACGGGTTCGGTGGCGAGCTGATCTCGCTCGCGCTGGTGCCCGAGGTCGACGACGTGCCGCCCTTTTATGAAGCGGTGCGATGCGACCGGCCGACGCCATGGGTCATCGACCACGTCCTGCCGGTGCTGGCTACCGTGCCGGTGGATCGCGCGACGATGGCGCGCCGGTTCGAGACCTATCTGGGTGACGACCCCGATCCCCTGCTGGTCGCCGACTGGCCGGAGGATATCGCCCATGCGGCGATGCTGATGGTCATCGCGCCGGGGCGGCGCATGGCGCTCGACCGGATCAGGTTCGAAATGCTCGATTCGATCGGCTTCGATTCAGCCGCGATGAGCGCCGTACCGCACAATGCCTATCATGATGCGATGGCGCTGCGGACCTACACGCTCGCGCGCGAACGCTAGGCGAGCAACCGGGCGACCTCGTCGAAATCCGTCGCGATGTCGCGAACGCCGAGCGCGCTGAGCCTGGCGGCGTGATCGGGACCGCAATGCGTGCCACCGCAAAAGCCGATGACCCAGGCGCCGGAGGCGACCGCGCCGGTCGCGCCGACCGGCGAATCCTCCAGGATCGCGCACCGCCCGATATCGACGCCCAGCGCCGCCGCGGCATGAAGATAGAGATCGGGCGCGGGCTTGCCGCGATCGACATGCTCGCGCCCCGAGAAGATCCTGTCGCTGAACGCGTCGCGGATGCCGAGATGCTCGAGATGGCGCTCGATCCAGCGCGTCGTGCTCGAAGAGGCGATGGCGCGGGGAAAGTCAGCGGGCAGGCTGCGCACGAAGGCGACCGCGCCCGCGACCGCATCGAGGCCTTCGCGCATTGCCCGGTCGTCCTCGGCCTTGCGTGCCACGTGGAAATCGTCGGGCACGGCCCGGCCGATCCAGCGCTCGATCGCCGCGAGGAAATCGCCGCCGGCCAGTCCCATGAAATTGGCCATGGATTCCTCGGCCGTGGTCGGATGGCCGGCGCCGGTGAGATAGTCGGCGATCTGCTTGTTGCCGGCATATTCGCTTTCGAGCAGCACCCCGTCGAAATCGAAGATCAGTGCGTCAACCTTCATGCGCGCGCGCCGAACAGGGCAGTGCCGATACGGACATGAGTCGCGCCAAGCGTTACCGCCGTCTCGTAATCGCCCGACATGCCCATGCTGAGTTGGTCGAGACCATTGTCTCGCGCCAGCTTGGCGAGCAACGCGAAATAGGGTGCCGGCTCCACGTCGGCCGGGGGCACCGCCATCAGGCCGACGATCGGCAGCCCCGCATCTCGCGCTTCGGCGAGCAGGGCCGGCAGGGCGTCGATCGCGCAGCCGCCCTTCTGCTCCTCATCGCCGATATTGACCTGAAGGAAGCAATCGGGCCGCCGGCCTTGCCGCTCCATCGCGCGGGCGAGCGCGGCGATCAGCGAAGGCCGGTCGACCGAGTGAATCGCATCGAACAGCGCGACCGCTTCCTCGGCCTTGTTCGACTGAAGCTGGCCGACCAGGTGCAGGCGCACATCGGGCCAGGCCTCGCGCAGCATTGGCCATTTCGCCTGAGCCTCCTGAACGCGATTCTCGCCAAACACGCGCTGGCCCGCCGCGAGCAGCGGCTCGATCTCATCGGCGTTCCTGGTCTTCGATATGGCGATAAGGGTCACCGCATCGGCCTTGCGGTCGGCAAGCCGGGCGGCGCGGGCGATCGCCTCGCGCACGATATTGAGGCGGGTCTCGGGGTCGTCGGGCTGCATCGGCAGCGCTATAGGCAGGGGCGTGCCGCACCGCCACCCCAAGCGCCCGCCGATTCCGACGCTCTGGCTGATGACCGACGAGCGGGTGGGCGACGATCTATGGGCGGCGATTCATGCCCTGCCGCGCGGCGCGGGGATCGTGTTTCGCCACCATGCGACAGGCCTGGCGGAACGTCGCGCCCTGTTCGCGCGGGTGGCGCGTCTGGCCCGGCGCAAGCGGCTGACCCTGATCCGGGCGGGATCCACGTCGTTCGCGAACGAGGCCGGCGTCCATGGCCGTGGCAGGCGCCTGCCCGGCGGCGTCCGTAGCTGGGCGGCGCATAACCGGGCCGAGGCGATCGCCGGCAAGCGCGCCGGTGCGGATATGCTGTTCGTGTCGCCGGTCTATCCGACCCGCTCGCATCCCGGTGCAGGCGCGCTGGGCCCGGCACGCGCCGCCGCCATCATGCGCGGACTCGGCATTCCCTCGATCGCGCTGGGCGGCATGGACGCGCGGCGATTCAGGACATTGCGGAGGCTGGGATTTCACGGCTGGGCGGCAATCGACGCCTGGCTACCCGATCAGAAGCGGAACGCCGTCCCGATATAGACTGCCTGGCTGTCGCGGCGATCGTCCGGCGCGGGCTGGAGGCGATAATCGCGCTCCGCCTTGTAGCGCACGCCGGCCGTCACATCGAGGTTGCGGGTCAGGCGATAGGAGCCGCCGACATCGAGCGAATAGGCAGGCGCTTCCTCGACCAGCTTCGGCCCGTTCGGCAGCGGCCGATCGGCCCCCGCCTTCACGCGGCCGGTGAAGCGATTGCCGGAATAGCTGACGCCGACATCGACTGCCTCGCGGCTGCCCGGCATGCCGGCAAGATCGACCTTGGCGACGTCACCCGACAGCGCGAACCGGCGCCAGCCGACGGCGACGCCCAGATTATAGGCGATCGGCGCGATGCTGACCGAGGACGGCGTATCGATGATCGAGCCAGAGCGCTCGGCGGCCATCGCGGTGCGAGTCGACCGCGCACGGACCGCGACCGTGACGGCGCGGTTGCCGTTGCGGCGCGAATCGGTCGGCGTGAAACGGAAACTGCTGGTGTCGAGCCCGCTCCGCGCGAAGACCGCCGCGAGCTTCGGATCGGCCGCGGCCGGCGTGAAGGAATTGATGTCGCCCACGTTCAGCGGCGCGATGCGCTTGAGCGGCAGGCGGGAATCGCCCGGAGCGCCGATCGCCGGTGCCATGGCGAAGCCGGCGGCGACGAGCGCCCCCACCCCGATTCCGGACATCCAACGCCTTGAAAACACGTGCGACCCCTTCAGTGCCCGGATTCGGCACCTCACTCTAAATGGCGCCTATCACGATTCGATCCAGCCCTGCCACTGTCTTGACGCATTTTCCCCCGAAGTGTTGCTCGCGGCACACAGGCCGCCCGCGCGCGCCATGCTTGCGGCAGGCGCGAGACCATCTATAGATGCCCGAGATTCTCATGAAACCGTCCAGGAAACCGCCGATGAACCGCCTTTTGCGTACCGCGATTGTGGTTTCGCTTGCCCTTCCGCTCATGGCCTGTGGCCATCGCGGCAAGGATCGCGCCGCCCCCGATCTGGCCGCCGCCAAGGTGACCACGATCGGCGTGAACTCCTATCTCTGGCGCGCGAGCCTCGACACGCTGAGCTTCATGCCGCTGCTGCAGACCGATTCGAACGGCGGCGTGATCGTGACCGACTGGTATGTGAACCCGGCCGCCCCGACCGAGCGCATGAAGGTGACCGTGACGATCCTCGACCAGGATCTGCGCGCCGACGGCCTGCGCGTGGCAGCGCTGCGTGAAGTCAACCAGGGCGGGCAATGGGTCGCATCGCCCGTCGCGGCCGCGACCGTGCAGAAGCTCGAGGATATCATCCTGACGCGGGCGCGCGATCTGCGCCGTGCCGCCATCGCCAACTAAAAGGCGTTCTCCTCATGGCGTCACGCTTCAACGCGCTGAAGGCGGACGCGGCTTGGCAGAAGGTGTGGGACGACCGCAACACCTTCGCCGCGCGCGACGATTCGGCCAAGCCGCGTACCTATGTGCTCGAGATGTTTCCGTATCCTTCGGGGCGGATCCATATCGGCCATGTCCGCAATTACACGATGGGCGACGTGCTTGCCCGGTACCGCCGGATGACCGGGCACGAAGTGCTCCATCCGATGGGCTGGGACGCGTTCGGCATGCCGGCCGAGAATGCGGCCATGGAAAAGGGCGTGCACCCCGGCGGCTGGACCCGCGCCAATATCGCGACGATGAAGGCGCAGCTGAAACGCCTGGGCTTCGCGCTCGACTGGACGCGCGAGCTGGCGACCTGCGAGCCGGACTATTACGGCCACGAACAGGCGCTGTTCCTCGACCTGTTCGCGTCTGGCCTGGTCTATCGCAAGGAATCCTCGGTCAACTGGGATCCGGTCGACATGACCGTGCTCGCCAACGAGCAGGTGATCGACGGCCGTGGCTGGCGATCGGGCGCGCTGGTCGAGCGGCGCAAGCTGAGCCAGTGGTTCCTGAAGATCACCGATTTCGCCGACGAGCTGCTGGAAGGCCTGGAGGGGCTGGAGCATTGGCCCGACAAGGTGAAGCTGATGCAGGAGAACTGGATCGGCAAGAGCCAGGGCCTGACCTTCCGCTTCGCGCTTTCCGACGGCGAGCAGGTCGAGGTGTTCACCACCCGGCCCGACACGATCTTCGGATCGAGCTTCGTCGCGGTTGCGGCGGACCATCCGATCGCGCGGGCACTGGCCGAGCGCGATCCGGCGGCGGCGGCGTTCATCGAGCTGTGCAAGCGCGGCGGCACGACCGCGGCCGAGATCGAGACTCAGGAGAAACTGGGGTTCGACACCGGGCTGCGCGCGACGCATCCGTTTGATTCGGAATGGAAACTTCCGGTCTACATCGCCAATTTCGTGCTAATGGAATATGGCACTGGCGCCGTATTCGGCGTGCCAGCGCATGATCAACGCGATCTCGATTTCGCGCGGAAATACGATCTGCCGGTGCGCCGCGTCGTCTCCGAGGGCGAGGTCACCGACCCCGAGTTCAAGGGTGACGAGGCCTATACCGGGCCCGGCACGCTGGTGAACTCGCATTTCCTCGACGGCATGGATGTCGAGGACGCCAAGCGCACCGTGATCCGCCGCGCAGAGGAAGATGGCTGGGGCACCGGCTCCACCGTGTTCCGCCTGCGCGACTGGGGCGTCTCTCGCCAGCGTTACTGGGGCACGCCGATCCCGATCATCCATTGCGACGCCTGTGGCGCCGTGCCGGTGCCGCGCGAGCAATTGCCGGTCGTGCTGCCCGAGGATGTCAGCTTCGACATTCCCGGCAATCCGCTCGATCGCCATCCGACCTGGAAAAATGTCGATTGCCCGAGCTGCGGCGGTAGCGCGCGGCGCGAAACCGACACGCTCGACACGTTCGTCGATTCCTCCTGGTATTTCATTCGTTTCGCTAGCCAGCCGGGTAACGCGCCATTCGACCGCGCGGTGGCGGAGAAATGGCTGCCGGTCGCGCAATATATCGGCGGGGTGGAGCATGCGATCCTCCACCTGCTCTATGCGCGTTTCTGGACTCGGGCGCTGCGCCATATCGGCATGCTCGACGTGGCCGAGCCCTTTGCCGGGCTGTTCACGCAGGGCATGGTCACGCACGAGACCTATTCGCGCGGCGAAGGCGGCGAGCGTGTCTGGTACGGGCCCGACGACGTCTCGCTCGGCGGCGGCAAGGCCATACTGAAGGCGGACGGCGAACCGGTGGCGATCGGCCGCGTCGAGAAGATGTCGAAGTCGAAGAAGAACACCGTCGATCCGACCGGCATCGTCGACCAGTACGGCGCCGATGCGGTGCGCTGGTTCATGCTTTCCGACAGCCCGCCCGAGCGCGACCTGCCGTGGAGCGAGGCCGGCATCGAAGGCTGCTGGCGCTTCATCCAGCGCCTGTGGCGGCTGTTCGACGGACTGGCCGAGGCCGAAGCGAGCGATGCCCGCGATACCGCGCTCGACCGCAAGACGCATCAGACCATTGCCGGCGTCGCCGCCGATATCGAGGCTTTGTCGTTCAACAAGGCCGTTGCCAAGCTGTACGAGCTGGTCAACGCGATCGAGCGCGCCGGCGCTTCCGCCTCGCGCGTCGAGGCCATCCGCATCTTGATGCGGCTGGTGTCGCCAATGGCACCGCATCTCGCCGAGGAAGCCTGGGCGGCCAATGGGGGCGAAGGTTTGATCGCCGATGCGCCCTGGCCCGAGGTCGACCCTGCCCTGCTGGTCGAGGACGAAGCGACCATCGCGATCCAGGTCAACGGCAAGCTGCGCGATACCGTGAAGGTCGCCAAGGGCACCCCGCGCGAGGCGATGGAGACGATCGCCTTGGCCAATGCCAATGTGCAGCGTATCCTGGACGGCGCTTCCCCCAAAAAGGTGATCGTCGTGCCCGACCGTCTCGTGAACATCGTCGCATGAAGCGTTTCGCGCTTCTCGCCGCCCTGGCGTTGGCGTCGTTGGGCACGCTGTCGGGCTGCGGGCTGCACCCGCTCTATGCGGGCGGCGGATCGGGCGCGGTGGCAACGACCCTGACCAGGGTCGAGGTCGGCCCGATCGAGGGCAAGGCGGGCTGGCTGATGACCAATGCGCTGAAAGACCGGCTCCAGGCCAGCGGCTCGCCGCTGTACCGGCTCGAGATCAAGCTGGACGACCAGATCATCGGGCTCGGCGTGCGGCGTGACGACAGCGTTTCGCGCGAGCGGCGGACCCTGCGCGCCCGCTATCAGCTGGTCGACCTGTCCAAGGGTACGGTATTGCTGGATGCGACCGCCGGATCGGATGCCGGCATCGACGTGGTCAATTCCGAATATGCGACGATCGCGGCGGAGAATACCGCGCTCGAGCGGCTGTCCGACATCGTTGCCGACCAGATCGTCGCGCGTGTCGCGCTTTACGCGCAGCGGACCGCAGCGCCGGCGCAATGAGCTCCTCGGCGTGAAAGCCAACGCCAACCAGATTCGCGCCGCGATCGATGCGGCGAGCCCCGATATCCGCCTCTATCTGCTCCACGGCCCCGATGAATCGGGCGCGCAGGAGATCGCGGCGCGGCTGGCGCGGACGATGGGCCCCGATGCCGAACGCGTGGACCTCGAGCCGTCGGCCTTGAAGTCGAATCCCGGCCGCCTGGCCGATGAGGCGGCGTCCATGTCGTTGTTCGGCAGCGCGCGCCACATCAGGATCAGCGGCGCCGGTGACGATTGTTTCGAGGCCTTCACCCTGCTGCTCGATGCGGAACGGGCGGGCAACCCCGTCGTCGCCATCGCCCCCTCGCTCAAGGCGACGTCAAAGGCAGTGAAGCTGGCGCTGGGCGCGGCGCGCGCGATGAGTTTCGCCTGCTACCTGCCCGAAGGCGGCGACGCAGAGAAGCTCGCCACTGCGATCGCGCGCGAACAGGGCCTGCGCACGACCGGCGACACCGCGGCGCGGCTGGCCAATGCCACCGGCGGGGACCGGGCAGTGATGACGCGCGAACTGGAAAAGCTGGCGCTCTATCTCGACGCCTCGCCGGAACGTCCGCGCGAACTGGACGACGCAGCGCTGGACGATGTCGGCGCCGACCTAGGCGATTCGGAAATGAGCCGCGCCATCGACGCGGCGATCGACGGCCGCCCGGATGCTTTGGGCAGCGAACTCGCCAGGCTGGAGGAAGCGGGCGTGTCGCCGATCCCGGTGCTGCGCCAGCTCGTCCGCCGCCTGATGACCCTCGCCGAACTGCAGGCCGAGATCGACGCCGGGGCAAGTCCCGGCACGGTGATCGAGCGCGTCTTCTTCCGCGAACGTGCCTCGACCGGGCGCGCGCTGCGCACCTGGTCCGCGCCGAAGATCAGCGAAGCAATTCAGCGCGCCCGGCTGGCGGAGCGGGCCATCATGAGCTCGGCAAATGCCGGGACGGTGCTGGCCCAGTCGGCGATCGTGGCGGTAGCCCGGATGGCGGCGCGACAGCGCTGACCAAAATACTATATTATCAACTAGTTACGATTTAAATTCGTTCGCCGGTGAGGCGCTGGCAAACCATGTCGAGCTGATCCAGCGTCGAATAGGACAGAGTCAGCGCGCCGCCCTTCGGGCCATGGGCAATACGCACCGCGAGGCCCAGCAGGTCGGCGAGATGATGCTCCAGCGCCGCCAGATCGGCGTCGCGCGCCTGATCGCCGCTGCGAATCCGCGCCTCTGCCGGCTTCGCCGCGCGCGCCAGACGCTCGGTGTCGCGCACCGACAATCCCTTGGCGATGACCTGATAGGCAAGCTGCTCGATATCCGGCGCGCCGATCAGCGCGCGGGCATGGCCCATGCTGAGGCTGCCATCGATCACCTTGTCCTGCACGGGTTTGGGCAGATCGAGCAGACGCAGCAGATTGGCGATATGGCTGCGTGACTTGTGGACCAGCTTGCCCAGCGCATCCTGGGTGTGACCATAATCATCGATCAGGCGATGATAGGCCTCGGCTTCCTCGATCGCGTTGAGATCCTGGCGCTGGATATTCTCGACCAGCGCGATCTCGAGCGTCTCGGCGTCGTCGAATTCGCGGACGATGACGGGCACTTCATGAAGCCGCGCGCGCTGCGCCGCACGCCAGCGGCGCTCGCCGGCGACGATCTGATAACCCTTGCCATGCGGCCGCACGACGATCGGCTGGATCATCCCGCGCGCGGCGATCGATTCCGCCAGCTCCTCCAGCGCCGCTTCAGCGAAATGGCGGCGGGGCTGGCCGGGATGAGGCGTCAGCGACCCGACCGGCAAAGTGCGTACGCCGCTCGACAGGGACTCGCCGCCGCGAACCGGTTCCTCGCGTGCGATGTCCCCCATCAGGGCATTGAGGCCGCGGCCTAGGCCGGCCCGGGGCTTGGGCCGCGCAGGCGGCGGCGTCTGATCAGCGGCTTGGTCGGTCATGCGGCTCTGGCTGGTTCCTGTGGTCGGTCGGGCAGACGGGCGATCAACTCGCGGGCGAGCGCGATATAGGCTTCCGACCCGGCGCAACGATAATCGTAGATCAGGGCGGGCAACCCGTGACTCGGTGCCTCGGAAAGCCGTACGTTGCGCGGGATTACGGTGTCGAACACGACTCGGCCAAGCACCGCGCGCACATCGGCCGAGACCTGGTCCGTCAGGCGATTGCGGCGATCATACATGGTCAGCGCCACGCCGAGGATGGACAAGCCCGGATTGAAGCGCTCGCGGACGCGCTCGACCGTACTAAGCAATTGGCTCAAACCTTCGAGCGCGAAAAATTCGCACTGCAACGGCACCAGCAGCGAATTGGCGGCGACCATCGCGTTCAGCGTCAACAGACCCAGCGACGGCGGGCAATCGATCAGCACCACGTCCCAACGCTGGTCCGAGCGGGCCAGCGCCCGGTTGAGGCGGTGGGTGCGCTCCTCATAATCGATCAACTCAATCTCGGCGCCGGAAAGATCCACCGTCGCCGGAACGATCTCGAGATTGGGCACGCAGGTCGGTACCGCGGCCTCGGCGACCGGCATCTCGCCGAGCAGGATATCGTAGCTGGATTTGTCACGCTCGGCGCGGTTGATGCCGAGGCCGGTCGAGGCATTTCCCTGCGGGTCGAGATCAATGATCAACACGCGGGAACCGGTCGCGGCGAGCGCCGTTCCGAGGTTGATCGCGGTGGTGGTTTTTCCCACCCCGCCCTTTTGATTCGCGAGGGCAATGACGTTCATCGGCGTGACACCCCTTTGGCGAGGACGATGAGAGATTCGGGATCGGTGATGCTATGTTCCACGTGAAACACACCATGCCATGTCTGCTGGGCCACCGCCACCTCTTCGCGCGCGGTTCGTCCCTTTGGGAGAATCCATAGCGTCTTTCGACGGCTGCATTGAAGCGCTGATGCGAACAGGCCGCTGAGTTGTGCGACGGCACGCGCGGAGATCACGGCGACCGGTTCGCTGACCGTCTCGACCTTGCCGGCGATGACTGACACGCGATCCGCGATACCCAGCGACCGGGCCGCCGCCTCGAGAAATTCGACCCTGCGCTTGCGCGGTTCGACCAGCAAGACGCGGCGCTCGGTCAACGCAGCCACGACCAGCCCGGGAAAGCCCGCGCCGGTACCGATGTCGAGCCAGTCCCCCTCCTGCGGCGCGGCGAAGCCGATCAACTGCGCCGAATCGACGATGTGGCGCGACCAGATCGAATCAAGCGTGGACGGCGCGATCAAATTCTGCCGCGTGGATTCCCCGACGACCAGCTCCGCGAAGTCCGCCATCCGCCGCTCGCCCGCCACGCCGAAACGATCACGAATCCATTCCCTCGCCTCGTCCTCCGTCATGCCGCGCGGCGCCGGGCGTGGAGGAGAATGGCGGTCAGCGCCGCTGGCGTGATGCCGCGAATACGGCTCGCCGCGCCGAGAGTGGCGGGGCGCACCCGCGTGAGTTTCTCGACCATCTCGGTCGAAAGGCCGGGGATGCCGGCATAGTGCAGATCGTCCTGGAGCGGGATCGAGTCATTGGCGCGGAGCTGCGCTACTTCCTCGTCCTGGCGCCGCAGATAGGGCGCGTAACGCGCATCCTCGGCGATCTCGGCGACCAGCGCGGGATCAAACGCCCCGCACAGGCCCGGCGCGACATGATCGATCGTCACGCCGGCAAAGCGCAGCCAATCAGCGCCCGAGCGCTTCTGCGTGTCGAGCGGGCCGACAGCGCCATTGGCCAGCACCGTCGCGGCGGAGAGCGGCGTTTCAAGCACCGCCTCGATCTCGCGACGCTGGGCCGAACGCCCGGCCAGCCGCGCGGACCGGGCCGGACCAAGGCATCCGACCGCATCGGCAAGCGGGCCGAGCCGGGTTTCGGCATTGTCGGCGCGCAGTCTCAGCCGATATTCGGCGCGCGCCGTCAGCATGCGATAGGGCTCGGTAATGCCCTGCAGCACCAGGTCGTCGATCATCACGCCGAGATAGCTGGACGCGCGGTCGAGCACGACGGGGTCGGCGCCGAGCACCGCAGCGGCAGCATTGAGGCCCGCGATCAGGCCCTGCCCCGCTGCTTCCTCATAACCGGTGGTGCCGTTGATCTGCCCGCAGCAGAACAGACCTCGCATGGCGCGCACTTCCAGGGTCGGATCGAGCGCGCGCGGATCGATATGATCATATTCGACCGCGTAGCCGGGCGTGATGATTCTTGTGGCCTCAAGCCCTGGGATCGAGGCGATCATCGCGGCCTGCACATCCGCCGGCAACGAGGTGGAGATGCCGTTGGGATAGATGGTGGCGTCGTCCAGTCCTTCGGGCTCCAGAAAGATCTGGTGTCCATCGCGATCGCCGAAGCGGTGGATCTTGTCCTCGATCGACGGGCAATAGCGCGGACCCGGACCCGCAATCGCCCCGCCGAACAGCGGCGAACGATCGAGCGAGGCGCGGATGATCGCATGCGTCTCCTCGGTGGTGCGGGTGATCGCGCAGAACAGTTGCGGCAAGGTGCGGCCGGACGAGAGCGGCGACATGGTCCAGGGGTCGTCATCGCTGCGTTGCTCGGCAAGCCGGCTCCAGTCGATCGTGCGACCATCGAGCCGGGGCGGCGTGCCGGTCTTCAACCGCGCCATGGGGAGACGCGCCGCACGAAGCTGCGTCGCCAGCAGCGACGCCGCCGCTTCGCCGACCCGCCCGCCGGTCAGCCGTTCCTCGCCGCAAAAGATGCGACCGCCCAGAAACGTTCCGGTGGCGAGTACCACCGCCCGCGCTGCGAGAAGGGTGCCATCGGCCAGGCTGATCCCCGCCACCGCGCCGGAGGAATCGAGCGATAGCGCCGCCACTTCGCCGCCAAGGATCGTGAGGCCCTGCTGCGCGCCGAGCATGCGCTGGATGGCGGCCGCGTACAGGCGCCGGTCGGCCTGAACACGCGGGCCCTGCACCGCGGCGCCCTTGCTGCGATTGAGCATGCGATAATGGATGCCGGCGGCGTCGGCCGCACGAGCGATCAGGCCGTCAAAGGCGTCGACCTCGCGGACCAGATGTCCCTTGCCCAGCCCACCGATCGCCGGATTGCATGACATCGCACCGATCTTCGTCGGATCGAAACTGATCAACGCCGTACGCGCGCCACGGCGTGCGGCCGCGGCTGCGGCCTCGGTACCGGCATGGCCGCCGCCCACCACGATCACATCGAATTCCATGAGCGTTCCGCTAGGTCCGGCCGGGGCGCCTGTCAAAGCCTGTCGGCGATTCAGCGGGTTTGCCTCGACCAGCACGCCAGGCGTTGTTTCACGTGGAACATCGGTCATGTTCCACGTGAAACATTATTTGCCGAGGCAGAAGCGCGAGAAGAGCGCATCGAGCATGGCTTCCGTGTCGCTGCGGCCGACGAGCTGGTCCAGCGCCTTCATGGCCAGCCGCACCTCTTCCGCAAAGACGATCAGGTCGCCCTGCCCGCTCGCCGCGTCCAGGCTGGCCGCGCATTGGGCAAGCAGGCCACGCTGGCGGCGATTGACCGCCAGCGCGTCCTCGCGCGGCAACAACGCCGCTGCGCGATCGCCGAGCACTTGCCAGAGATCGCTGATGCCCTCCCCCGTCGCAGCCGACAAAGCGAGGTCAGATCCCCCCGGCGCCATGGCGCGCCCGGGGATATCGATACGCGCGTGGATCCGGATGGCTTCTCGTACCGGCGCCGGGCCGTCTCCGAGCCACAGGACCAGGTCGGCCGTTTGCATTGCCTCTTCCGCGCGGGCAATGCCAATCCGCTCGATGGGATCAGCCGTCTCGTCCAGCAGGCCCGCCGTATCGGTGAGGACATAAGCGATTCCGTCACGGATGACGGGCGCCTCGATCCGGTCGCGCGTCGTGCCCGAGATCGGTGAGACGATCGCCGCGTCGCGTTCGGCCAGAATATTGAGCAGAGTCGACTTGCCACTGTTCGGCGGGCCGGCGATCACCACGCGTACCCCGTCTCTGAGCCGCTCGACCGGCGGCGTTGCCAGCAGCATCCGGATCTCGTCGGCGAGTGCCTGTGCCTCATCCGCGAAACTCGCCGGTGGCGCCTGATCGACCTCGTCCTCTTCGGCAAAATCGAGCTGCGCTTCGACCTGGGCGGCCAGCGCCACCAGCCGGTCGGCCCAGCCCTCCGCCCTCCGCCGCAACCCGCCTTCGGCCATCGTCAGCGCCGCCCGGCGTTGTCCCTCTGTCTCCGCGGCGAGCAGATCGCCCAGGCCCTCAGCCTCGGTCAGGTCGATCCGGCCATTGGCGAGCGCGCGCCGAGTGAATTCGCCGGGCTCAGCTTGGCGCAGCCCCGGCTGCACCGCCAGCGCCGCCTCCACCGCGCGCACAACTGCCCGGCCGCCATGAAGATGCAATTCGACCAGGTCCTCGCCCGTCGCGCTGTCGGGGCCGGGAAAGACCAGGACCAGCGCCCGGTCGAGCGCCTGCCCGGCACCACCGCGCAACGCGCGCAGCCCTGCCCTGCGCGGCGGCGGGAGCGCGCCCGCAAGCGTCGATGCCGCCACAAGGGCATGGTCGCCGCTCACCCGGACGATCGCGATCGCCGCGGGCGGCGCGCCGCTCGAGACGGCAAAGATGGTGTCCATGGTTATTTCGACGAGGTCTCGAACATCTTGCGCCAGAAACTCATTCCGGCCTCGCCCATCGGCGACCAACTCTTCATCATATTCTCGATCATCTCGGGCGGAACGGCACCATCCATCGCGCCCATCACACCCTGGATATATTTTTCGTGGACCGGTGTGAAATCGGGCAACCCCATGACGCGGCGTGCTTCTTCCGGGGTGCAATCGACTTCGACATTGATCTTCATTGGTCATCTCCGCTTGAGCGGGCGACGGCCGCGCTGCATAAGCTTGAGCCCTGTATGCGCGCGACTTGGGCCGGACCGCAACGCCCATCGCCGCCTGCGGATTTCGGGCGCTCCGCCCCTTCAGCCGAGGACAGTCATGACCGCAACGATCACGATCGACACGCTCGACGGCACGGGTGATTTCACCGCCTATTGCGCAGAACCCGCCGGCCCGCCGCGCGCGGCGATCATCGTGATCCAAGAAATCTTCGGGGTGAACGCGGGCATCCGCCGCAAATGCGACCGGCTGGCCGAGGACGGCTATCTCGCCATCGCGCCAGACCTGTTCTGGCGGCTCGAACCGGACACGCAGCTCGATCCCGATATCCCCGAGGAATTCCAGCAGGCCCTGGCGATGATGGGGCAGTTCGACCAGAATGTCGGCATCCAGGATATCGAAGCGACGATCCGCACCGCGCGCAAGATGCTCGGTGCCGAGGGCAAGGTCGGCGCGGTGGGCTATTGCCTCGGCGGGCGCCTCGCCTTCATGACGGCCGCGCGCACCGATGTGAACGCCAGCGTCTGCTATTACGGCGTCGGCATCGATGGCCTGCTCGGCGAGAAGCACGCGATTGCGCATCCGGTGCTGCTGCACGTGCCGGAGGAGGATCATTTCGTCGACAAGGCGGCGCAGCAGCGCATGCATGACGGCCTCGACGATCATCCCAAGGTGACGATCTTCGATTATCCCGGCGAGGACCATGGCTTCGCGACTGAATTCGGGCTGCGGCGGTCGGACGCGTCGGCGACGCTCGCGGATGAGCGGACGGCGGCGTTTTTCGCGGAGAATCTTGGCTGATTTCAGCCCTTTATCTGCGTCTAAAACTTTGTTGCCGCATCCATCCGCCCAAGGAGAAGCCACGCACGATGGATGCGGAACAATTCCCGGTGGTGGCCTCAGACCAGCAAGTGCAGAATACCCACGTCGTTATCCACGATTCCGTGGTAAATCATTGATCCGGATACATAAAGTATCACGGCCAGGCCGATATAGGCGATCCAGTGATAGCGTTCGATCAGCCGCGCGATATAATTCGCGGCGACCGCCATCAGCGTCACCGACAGGATCAGGCCGAACAGCAGCACGGTGGGGTGCTCGCGCGCGGCCCCGGCGACGGCAAGGACATTGTCGAGGCTCATCGACAGATCGGCGATGGCGACCTGGATCGCCGCACGCAGGAAGGTCTTGGTCGGCTTGACGCCTTCGACCGCGGTGGTCGCAGGATCATCGACCGGCACCGCGGCCGGCGCCGGGTGGAGCTCGCGGAACAATTTCCAGGCGACCCAGAGCAGCAATATGCCGCCGCCGAGCAGCAGGCCCACGACATGGAGCAGCTTGGTCGCGATCAGCGCGAAGCCGATCAGGCAGACCATCGCGATGACCACGCCGAAGCCGAGCACCTGCTTGCGCTGCCTCGCCGGCAAGCCGGCCGCGAGCGCGCCCAGCACCATGACGTTGTCGCCCGCCAGCATCAGGTCGATCATGATCACCTGGCCGAGCGTCGCGAGGCCGGCGGCGGTGAACACATCGGCGAAATTGATCACAGACTCTCTCCGAAATAGGTCACGGCCGGCATCGGCTCATAAAAGACATGGAGCAGCGCGCGCCACTGCGCATAACGCGCCGACGCGCGAAATCCCTCACGGTGGCTGGCGATGTCGTCCCACTCCACGAGCAACAGATAGCGATCGGGGCTTTCACAGGCCCTTCGCACCGCGATCGAGCGGAAGCCGGGAGACGCCGCGATGAGCGGGCGAGCCTGGGCCATGGCGGCTTCGAACGCCGCGGACTGGCCGGGTTTGATGGCGAGGAGGGCGTGTTCGAGGATCAAGGACGCGCTCCCGACACACAAGCGGCGCGGGCAAAGCCCGCGCCGTCGACCGGGGCTTTGCCCCGTCGGCCGTGCTTGTGCGAGTCTTGCGGCAGCATGCCGCAAGCCGCACTGCTCACTGATTCATCGAGTCGAAGAAGTCCTCGTTGGTCTTCGAATCCTTCATCTTGTCGAGCAGGAACTCCATCGCGTCGATGGTACCCATCTGCATGAGGATGCGGCGCAGCACCCACATCTTGGAGAGCTTGCTCTTGTCGACCAGCAGTTCCTCCTTGCGGGTGCCGGACTTGCCGACGTCGAGTGCCGGGAAGATACGCTTGTCGGCGACCTTGCGATCGAGCACGATTTCCGAGTTGCCGGTGCCCTTGAACTCTTCGAAGATGACTTCGTCCATGCGGCTGCCGGTGTCGATCAGCGCGGTGGCGATGATCGAGAGCGAGCCGCCCTCCTCGATGTTGCGCGCGGCGCCGAAGAAGCGCTTCGGGCGCTGCAGGGCGTTCGCGTCGACACCGCCGGTCAGCACCTTGCCCGAGCTGGGCACGACCGTGTTGTACGCGCGGCCGAGGCGCGTGATCGAATCGAGCAGGATCACGACGTCCTTCTTGTGCTCGACCAGGCGCTTGGCCTTTTCGATGACCATTTCGGCGACCTGGACGTGGCGCGTCGCGGGCTCGTCGAAGGTGGAGGACACGACCTCGCCCTTCACCGAGCGCTGCATGTCGGTCACTTCCTCGGGCCGCTCGTCGATCAGCAGCACGATCAGGAACACTTCGGGGTGATTGTCGGTGATGGCCCGCGCGATGTTCTGCAGCAGCACCGTCTTGCCGACGCGCGGCGGGGCGACGATCAGGGCGCGCTGGCCCTTGCCCTGCGGGCTGATGATGTCGATCACCCGCGCCGACTTGTCCTTGATCGTCGGATCCTGCGGATCGAGCGTCAGCTTCTCTTCGGGATAGAGCGGGGTGAGGTTATCGAAATTGACGCGGTGGCGAACCGCATCGGGATCGTCGAAATTGACCGAGGTCAGGCGGGTCAGCGCAAAATAACGCTCGCCGTCCTTCGGCCCGCGAATCTCGCCCTCGACGGTGTCGCCGGTGCGCAGGCCGAATTTGCGGACCTGGTTGGGCGACATGTAGATATCGTCCGGGCCGGCGAGATAATTCGCCTCCGGGCTGCGCAGGAAGCCGAAGCCGTCGGGCAGCACCTCGATCGTGCCCAGACCCATGATCTGTTCGCCATTTTCCGCCTGGACCTTGAGGATCGCGAACAGCAGATCCTGCTTGCGCAAGGTCGACGCGCTTTCGACGCCGAGCTCCTCGGCCATCGCGACCAGCTCGGCCGGGCTTTTCTTCTTGAGGTCTTTGAGATGCATGGGGGGCGTCCGGACGTGAGATGGTGCTGGGGTTAGCGTCTGTCGGCGAAAGGGAAAACGCGACGATGCTGGAGGAGGGTGCCGCGGCCCGGAACGCATGGCTCCGCGCGCTTCGACAGCCTCGGACCTAGGTGCCGGTCTTGCTCAAGTCAAGTCGCGAACACCGATTCAGAAGGGTCGGACGATCACCAGGATGACGATCAGCGCGGTCAGGATCGCCGGCACCTCGTTGATCAGGCGGAGCTGCTTGCCCGTCAGCGTCGGCTTGCCGGCCGCAAGCTTCTTCGCATAGCCGACCGCCCAGCCATGATAGCCACTGAGGATCACCACCAGCAGCAGCTTGGCGTGGAGCCAGCCCAGGCCGCCGACACCGGCGAACAATCCCGCGTTCACGGCCAGCATCAGGCCGAGGATCCACACGAGGATCATCGACGGCGTCAGGATCATGGTGCGGAGCCTGGTTTCCCGCTCGACCCACTTTTGTGCCTCGGCTGACCCCGGCTGTGCCTCCTGGTGATATACGAGGTAGCGCGGCAGCATGAACATGCCGGCCATCCAGAAGATGACGAAGACGACATGCGCCGCCTTGACCCAGAGATAGGCGTTTCCGAGGAAATTCATCGCGCTCTCCGCACATGCGCCAGGAGGCGCTCGACATGGGCGATCGGCGTATCCTGCAGGATGCCATGCCCCAGATTGAAGATATGCGGCCGATCGGCCAGCGCCTCAAGGATTCGTGTCGCCGCGGCGTCGAGCGCGTCGCCGCCGGCGATTAGGGCAAGCGGATCGAGATTGCCCTGCACCGGTAAACCGTCCGGCAGGCTGGCATGCGCCCAGACCGGGTCGACCGTCTCGTCCAGTCCGATCGCGTCGGCGCCCGTCTCCCGCGCATAAGCCGGCAGCTTGCCGCCGGCGCCCTTGGGAAAGCCGATCACGGGTGTACCCGGATGCATTTCATGCAGCGCGGTGACGATCTTCGCGGTCGGCGCGATCACCCAGCGTTCGAACTGCGCCGGGGACAGGCTGCCCGACCAGCTGTCGAACAACTGCACCGCCTCGACCCCGGCCCGGATCTGGCGGGAGAGATAGGTAATCGTGCTGTCGGCGATCGCATCGATGATCTCGGCAAAAGCCCTGGGGTCGGTATAGGCGAAACGGCGCGTCTCGCCCTGATCGCGGCTGCCATGGCCGGCGACCATATAAGTGGCGACCGTCCACGGACTTCCCGCAAAGCCGAGAAAGCTGGTTTCGGCCGGGAGCATCGCGGCGACCTTCGCCACCGTGGCATAGACCGGCTCGAGCCGCTCAGGGGCCGCCTGGAGCCCCGCCAGCGCATGATCGACCAGCGGCGGGGCCAGAGCAGGCCCTTCACCCGCGCCGAAGCTCAGCGCCTGTCCCAGCGCCCAGGGAACCATGAGGATATCGGAGAAGAGGATCGCGCCGTCGAAGCCGAAGCGGCGGATCGGCTGGAGAGTCACTTCCGCCGCGGCGTCGGGATCGGTCGCGAGCGCGAGGAAGCCGCCTTTCTCCGCCCGGAGCGCGCGATATTCGGGAAGATAGCGCCCGGCCTGACGCATCAGCCAGACGGGCGGAACGTCGTGCCGGACACCCTTGAGGGTCGCGAGCAGGCGCTTTTCGGTCACGGGAGTCGGGATCGCGAGAGTCCTTCTATCTGATAAGAAGAGAATCTAAAAAGGATGTAGTGTTGGTTGGCGCGTGGATGGCGGGGCTTATGCGTTCGTCCCCGAAATGCCAACAGCTTGACGCGGCGGGGGCCGCAGACTCGACCGGAGTCGGCCGGACGATCCCCATTATCCACAGGCTGTGCGCGAAACCATCGGGGTGTGGGCGCGATTGTGGGAAACTCCGGACTTTTCCACCGATGGCGATCGCTTTGCGTGGCGGGAAAGTTGCGCTAGCGATTTTCCGGATGTTCTCCACAGCTCCATCCCCAACTGGTTTTTTCGCTCGCGGTGCGCGGCCATAATGCGGCTGCATCTCCATCTTCTGTCGGATTCCACCGGCGAGACGCTCGAGAATATCGCGAAGGCGGCGCTCGCCCAATATGACGATGTCGAGACGATCCGCCATTTCTGGCCGATGGTCCGCACCGAAGCCCATCTCGAGCGAATCCTGCAGGAGATCGCGCAAAATCCCGGGCTGGTGGTGTTCACTCTGGTCAACAGCGCGACGCGGCGTACGCTGGAGACGCGGTGCCGCGCACTGGGGCTGCCGGCGGTCGCGCCGCTCGATCCGGTGACCGACGCGCTCTCCAGCCTGCTCGGCCAGCAGGCCAAGGCGCGGCCGGGGCGCCAGCATGTGCTCGACGCCGCCTATTTCGCCCGGGTCGACGCGATCCAGTTCACCATGGCGCATGATGACGGGATCAACTGGGAGGATTGGGAGGAAGCCGATATCGTGCTGGCGGGCGTGTCGCGCTCGTCCAAGACGCCGACTTCGATCTATCTCGCCAATCGCGGCTTCAAGACCGCGAATATCCCGATCGTGGTGGAAAGCCCGCCGCCGACGGCGCTGTTCTCGCTCCGGCATCCCTTGGTGGTCGGCCTGACCACCAGCGCCGACCGGCTGATCCAGGTGCGGCGCAATCGCCTGCTCTCGCTCAATCAGGCGCCCGAGACATCCTATGTGGATCAGGAGGCCGTCACGCGTGAGGTCGCCTTTGCGCGGCGGATGTTCGCCGACAATGGCTGGCCGGTGATCGACGTGACGCGCCGGTCGATCGAGGAGACGGCGGCGGCGATCGTGCAACTGGTCAACGAGCGGGATTCGGCATGAGACTGATCCTGGCGTCGAACAGCGCGTCGCGTCGCGCGATGCTGAGCGCGGCCGGCGTGCCGTTCGAGGCGATGTCGGCTAATGTCGACGAGGAGTCGGCCAAGGTCGCGATGCGCGCCGAGGGCGTCGCGCCACGCGACCTGGCGGACCGGCTGGCCGAGCTTAAAGCGCTGCGCGTATCGCACCGCGAGCCCGAGGCGCTGGTGCTGGGCAGCGACTCGGTGGTGGCGCTCGAGGACGGATCGATGCTCGACAAACCGGGCGACCGCGCCGAGGCGGCCGAGCATCTCCGCCGCCTGTCGGGCAAGCGCCATGAGCTGATCAGCGCCGCGGTGATGGCGGTCGACGGCCGGCCGGTCTGGCGCGTGGTCGACCGCGCGAAGATGTTCGTCCGCACCCTCTCCGACAGCTTCATCGAGCGCTATCTCGATGAGGAATGGCCAGAGATTTCGGGCTGCGTCGGCTGCTACCGCATCGAGGGACCAGGCGCGCAATTGTTCAGCCGGATCGAGGGGAGCCAGTTCACCGTGCTGGGCCTGCCGCTGCTGCCGGTGCTCGATTATCTACGGGTCAGGGGTATTTTGACGTCATGACGGCACCGTATGCCGAGGTGATCGGCGATCCGATCAAGCACAGCAAATCGCCGTTGATCCACCGTTTCTGGATTGAGGCGCTGGGTCTGGACGCGGATTACCGGGCGCATCATGTGACGCCCGACGCGCTCGCCGCCTATTTCGACGCGCGCCGCGCCGACCCGGCCTGGCGGGGATGCAACATCACCCTGCCGCACAAGGAGGCAGCGCTCGATCTGGTCGAGGATCGCGGCGGCGTGCGCGCGACGATCGGCGCGATCAACCTCGCGATGCGGGCTGAGGACGGCGTGCTGATCGGCACCAATACCGATGCGGGCGGCTTCTACGCGCCGATCGCCGATCTCGACCTGGCCGGCGCGCCGGTGGCGGTGATCGGGGCGGGCGGCGCGGCGCGGGCGATCCTGTTCGCGCTGTCGCGGATCGGTGTCGGCGAGGTGACGATCCTCAACCGCAACGTGCTGAAGGCGGCGGCGCTGCTCTCCACCTTCGGGCTGAAGGGCAAGGCGTTGCCGCTGAGCGCGCCGCTGCCGGCGGCGGCGCTGCTGGTCAATACCAGCTCGCTCGGCATGACCGGCCAGCCGCCGCTCGAGCTGGACCTGTCGCCGCTTCCCGAGGATGCGGTGGTCTATGAGATCATCTATGCGCCGCTCGAAACCGCCTTGCTGAAGGCGGCGCGGGCGCGCGAGCTGGATGTCGTCGATGGCCTCGACATGCTGATCGGCCAGGGCGCACTGGCGTTCGAGCTGCTGTTCGGCGCGGAGCCGCCGCGCGACCGCGACGAGGAACTTCGCGACCTGTTGATGTCATGACGTCATGCTGACCGCGCCCCCCCGCCTGACTACCCCCCTGACTATCCCCCTGACTCTGGGTCTCACCGGATCGATCGGCATGGGCAAGTCGACCGTCGCCGCGATGTTCGAGAATCTCGGCGTGCCGGTCTTCGATTCGGATGCGGCGGTGCACCGGCTCCAGGGCGAAGGCGGGCGGCTCGTCGCGGCGATCGAGGCGATGTTTCCCGATACGACCGGGCCGAAGGGCGTCGACCGCACCCTGCTCGGCGAAGCGGTGCTGGCGGATCCGCGCGCGCTGAAGCGGCTCGAGGCCCTGATCCATCCCGCGGTCGGCGAGGAGCGGGCTGCCTTCCTCGCCGCGCACGCCGATGCGCCACTCGTCGTGTTCGACGTGCCCTTGCTGTTCGAAACCGGCGGCGAGACGCGAGTCGACAAGGTCGTCGTGGTCTCGGCACCGGGCGATGTCCAGCGCACCCGAGTGCTGGCCCGGCCAGGCATGACCGAGGCCAAGCTGGAGGCGATCCTCGCGCGGCAGATGCCCGATGCGGAGAAGCGCGCGCGGGCCGATTTCGTCATTCCGACCGGGGGCAGCCTCACGGAGACCCGCGCTGCGGTCGAGTCATTGGTCTCTTGCCTCAGGCCCTCGCAATCCCGATAACATATGTAATGCGCGAGATCGTCTTCGACACCGAAACTACCGGCTTCAGCTTCGCCGATGGCGACCGGATGGTGGAGATCGGCTGTGTGGAGCTGGTCAACCGGGTCGAGACCGGGCGCACCTTCCACGCCTATTTCCATCCCGAACGGACCATGCCGGCCGAGGCGCAGCGCGTGCACGGGCTGAGCGATGCCTTTCTGTCGGACAAGCCGTTGTTCGGGCACGGCGTCGACGATCTGCTCGAGTTCCTCGGCGATGCGCCGTTGGTCGCGCACAATGCCAGCTTCGATTTCGGCTTCCTCAATGGCGAGCTCGTCCGCTGCGGGCGCAAGGCAGTCCATCTCGACCGGATGGTCGACACGATCGTGCTGGCGCGCACCCGGCATCCGGGCGCCAAGCACAGCCTCGACGCGCTGTGCGGCCGCTATGGAATCGATCGCAGCCACCGCGTCGTGCACGGCGCATTGCTCGACGCGCAGCTGCTGTCGCAGGTCTATGTCGAGCTGACCGGCGGGCGCCAGATCGGGCTGACCCTGGTCAGCGAGACGATCGAGGTCCAGACCAGCTTTCAGCCGGCCTCGGCGCCGGCGATCGTGCGGCCTGCCCGGCTTTTCGGGGCAAGCGCCGCGGAACTCGCGCGCCACGCCGCGTTTATGGAGAAGATCAAGAATCCGCTTTGGGGGGTCGAGGCGTCCGGTTGACGCAGGTACGGGGCCAGGCCTAGCTGCCTGGTTTCCGTTGAAGGAGAATGCTCATGGATATCCGGATTTCGGGCCATCAGGTCGCTACCGGCGACGCACTGAAAAGCCATGTCGAGACTCGGCTCCAGGGTATCGCCGCGAAATATTTCTCTCGGGCGATTTCGGCCCAGGTCACTTTCGGCAAGGGGCCGCACGACAATGGCTTCACCTGCGACATCGTCGCGCATGTGATGCAGGGCCTGGTGCTGAAGGGCAGCAATGACGGGATGGACGCGCATGGCGCGTTCGACGGCGTGGCCGACAAGATCGAGAAGCAGCTGCGCCGCTATATGCGCCGCCTGAAGGACCGCAATTCGAGCCAGGCCGCCGCCGCCGATGGGGCCAAGACGGCGGACGACAATGCCGGCTATACCGTGTTCCGCGAAGCCGATGAGGAAGCGGCCGAGGATTTTCCGCTGATCGTGGCGGAGACACGGGTCGACGTGCCCGACGCGACGGTTTCCGATGCCGTCATGATGCTCGATCTGCGCAACACCACCGCCCTGTTGTTCCGCAACGCCGGCTCGGGCGCGTACAACATGGTCTATCGTCGCGGTGACGGGACGATAGGCTGGGTCGAGCCGCACCGCGCGGCCTGACGGCCGAGCTATCGCACGGCGCCAAATGGCGCTATGGGCGCCCCCCGGGTGGGGGTGCCCAAGGATGACGATGACCGACCTGAGCGATCTGTTGCTGCCGGAAACCGTGCTCGAACGGCTCGCGGTGACCAACAAGAAAACCCTGTTCCAGCAGCTCGGCATGGCTGCGGCGGCGGCCTATGGGCTCGATGCCGTCGCGGTCGCCGATGGCCTGGTCAAGCGCGAGAAGCTGGGGTCGACCGGCTTCGGCAGCGGCGTCGCGACGCCGCATGCGCGCCTTGCCGGTCTCAATCACGTCGTCGGCGTGTTCGCGCGCCTGGCCCAGCCGATCGACTTCCAGGCGGTCGACGATCTGCCGGTCGACATCGTGTTCATGCTGTTGTCGCCGGTCGATGCCGGTGCGCTGCACCTGAAGGCGCTTGCCAGGGTGTCGCGCCGGCTGCGCGAGCGCGGGTTCGTCGACAAGCTGCGCGGCGCCGGGTCGCGCGACGCGATCTATGCCTTGCTGACCGCCGACGAGGCACGTGACGCCGCCTGAGTCTCCCGCGCAGGGCGAGGAAGCGCATTTCCGCGCGCTCGAATCGCTGTACGCGGCGGCGCCGATCAACCGCCTGTTCGAGTCGAGGCTGGAGATTCCGGCCGCGGGCGTCGCGCGGATCCACTTCCTGATCGACGAGCGCTATTATCATGCCGGCGGCGCGGCGCACGGCACGAGCTATTTCAAGATGCTCGACGACGCGGCCTTCTATGCCGCCAACAGCCTGGTCACCGACCGTTTCCTGCTGACCACCGCGTTCAACCTGCTCTTCACCAAGCCGCTCAAGGCCGGCCCCGTCGTCGCCGAGGGGCGCTGGGTCAGCGGGCAGCGGCGCGTGTTCGTCGCCGAGGCGCGGCTGATCGACAGCGACGGCGAGGAAGCGGCGAGAGGCACCGGCACCTTCATGCGCAGCCGGATCGCGCTGGCGGGCCTGCCCGGATATCGGACGGCACCGTGAGCGCCCGGCGATGAGCGCCCGGCGATGAGCGAACGCCTGCCGAGCGGGCTGCTGGTTGGCGCCATGCTCCGGCGGGTGAACGATGCCGGCGGGATCGGCACGGTGCTCGCCAGGGGCGATGCCAAGGCGGGGGCGATCCTCATCATCACGTTGGAAAAGGGAGTCAATTCCGGCGCGTTCGAGCGCGGAATCGGGCCGGACGGGGCCGTTCAGCTGCTTCGGGTTGGGCCACAAACCCTTGAAGATTCAGCGGAAATCACCGAATATTGGCGGCGGAGACGCAGTCGCGATCCCGATTTATGGGTGATCGAACTGGATATCGCGTCGGCGGAACGATTCGCCGCAGAAACGATGTTGTCGGGTTGACTTGAACGCCCCCGGCACCGAAAGCCCGCGCTCAGTCACGCGCGTTGTGCCGTGCCGGGTGCGATCCGGCTAGGTTACGCAGTCGGGGGGACGTCCGGGGCGATCGCATTTTCTTGATCCGATCAGCTTCCGCACACCACCGCATTTTTCGAAGTTTTAATGACGTTTTTCACTCGCGCCGCAGCCATCGCGGCGATGTCCCTGACCATCACCACCCTGATCGGCGCCAGCACGCCGGGCTTTGCCTTTGAGCTCGACAGGTCCCTTAAACTCCCGACCGTCGTTCCAGTTCCCGTTGCCAGCCCCACGCCAGAAGCCGCCGCCATGCCGGCGCCGCTCGCGGAAGTTGCCGACTCCGTCGCCAAGACCGACGCCGATATTCCCGCCATTGTCCCTGCCGAGCAGGCCGATGAAGACTATGACAGCCTGGCCGACGCCGTTGCCGCGCAGGACACCGATGCGCGCGACCGGGACCTGACGTGCATGGCGGGCGCCATCTATTTCGAAGCCAAGGGTGAGCCCTTGTCGGGCCAGCTCGCGGTCGGCGAGGTCATCCTCAACCGCACCAAGTCGGGCCGCTTCCCCAAGTCGATCTGCTCGGTCGTGACTCAGCCGGGCCAGTTCTCGTTCGTTCGCGGCGGTCGCGTGCCGGTCATCGCCAACAATGCCGCCTATCGCACCGCCGTGGCCGTCGCCCGCGTCGCGATGGCGGATGCCTGGGACAGCCCGGCGCCGAACGCGATGTACTTCCACGCCCGCCGGGTTTCGCCGGGCTGGCGCATGACCAAGATCGCCGCGATCGGCAATCACGTCTTCTATCGCTGAGGCGATAATACTCCCTTCAACGATGCGCGGATTTGACCCGCGTTCGTGAAATGTTCTAGATCGGGGGGATGCTGCAGCGTCCCCCCGAATCATGTGTAGACGCCCCCGGATCGCCGCTCTGCGCGGCGGATGTGGCGCGCGGCACGGTGCGCATGCTGCTCCGCCATGATCTGGTCGCCATGGCCGAGGTGCCGCTCGACGGCGGCCGGCGCGCCGACCTGATGGCGCTCGATTCGCGCGGCACTATCATCATCGTCGAGATCAAGGTGTCGCGCGCCGATCTGCTCGGCGACGCCAAATGGATGGATTATCTGGCCTGTTGCGATCGCTTCTACTGGGCGATCCCGGCTGGCTTCGATGCATCGCCGCTGGACGGCGAGGCCTTCCTGCCGGCGCGTACCGGCGTGATCGTCGCCGATCGCTACGACGCGGCGATCACCCGCGAAGCGCATACCGATCCGCTGTCCAGCGCGACCCGCAAGCGCAACACGCTCGCCTTCGCGCGGCGCGCCGGCCGACGACTGACCGGATTGATCGACCCCGAGGCCGGGGCACTGCTTTGAGGATATTCTAGAGGCTGGGGCCCGATACGGCGCGGCGGGCCTTTTTGGGGTTCTCGGCCATCAGCTTGGCCATCGCCGTGGATCGCGCGTCTTCCGTCGCATAATCGCGCGCCGATTTGCCGGCAATGACGTCGGCCTGGTCGGGATCCGCCCCGGCGGCGAGCAAGGTGCGCGCCAGGCCGAGATCGCGCCGCTGGACGGCGCGGATCAGCGGGGTCTCGCCGCTCGAATTGGCGAGATTCACATTGGCCTTCTTGTCGAGCAGCGCCTGGATCAGATCCACCTCGCCAAGGCTCGCGGCCACCAGCAACGGGGTATTGCCCTTGCCATCGCGGATATTGGGGTCGGCGCCCTGCGCCAGCAGATAGCGAAGATAGGTCGCGTCGCTGCGCTTCACGACGATGTGCAGCGCGCCCTCTCCGGTCGAAATGTCACGCGTGTTGAGCACCGTCGTACCTGGCACCCGCAGCATCTTCTCGACATCGGAACCCTTGGCGTCCTTCACCGCCTGGAGGAATTTATAGCCTTCGGACTGGTTCTGCGCCTGAGCGGGAATGGCGGTGCCGAGCAACGCGACGGTAAACGCGATGCCGAATGTACGAGCGATCATCTGGTGGACGGGCCCCTGTAATGCCGGAGGCGCCTTGCGATGGCGCCTTCGGGTCCAACTTGCGCGGAGGCCCTTAACAGATCATGGCTGGCCACGCCATGAACGAGATAGCCCGCGTGCCCGCAATCATCCTCCGCCGAACCCTCGTCGCCCTGCTGCTGATCGCGCCCCTCGCCGCCTGTTCGGGTTCCGGCGCGCCGGCCAGGCCGCCGCTCGACGGCGCGCGCATTGGGGGCCCCTTCACCCTGACCAATCAGGACGGCAAGCAGGTCACCGACCGCGATTTCGCGGGCAAATACCGCATCGTCTATTTCGGCTACACTTTCTGCCCGGACGTCTGCCCGGTCGACGCGCGCAATATCGGCCTCGGCCTGAGCGCGGTCGAGAAGAGCGATCCGGCGCTGGGCGCGAAAATCGTGCCGCTGTTCATCACGATCGATCCGGCGCGGGACACGCCCGACGTACTCAAGAGCTTCGTCGCCAATTTTCACCCGCGCATGGTCGGGCTGACCGGCAGCGCGTCCGCGATCGACACGACCGCGAAGGAATATGCGGTCTATTACAAGAAGGGCGAGCTGAGTGCGGGCGGCGGCTATATGGTGGATCACAGCCGGGTCGCCTATCTCATGGACCAAGAGGGCAAGCCGATGGCATTGCTGCCGCAGGATCAGTCGCCCGAGGCGATTGCGACCGAGATCAAACGCTGGGTGAAATGAGCGACCGCTTCTGGGAAACGACTCCGATCGACGCGCTGGACCGCGGCCAGTGGGAGGCGCTGTGCGACGGCTGCGGCAAATGCTGCGTCCACAAGCTGGAGGATGAGGAAACCGGCGAGCTGATGGCGACCAACGTCTCATGCCGCCTGCTTGACCGCAAGACGGCGCAATGCTCGGATTACCGGCATCGCCACGCCTATGTCAGCGAGTGCGTGCGCCTGACGCGCGACAATGTCCGCGAGATCGACTGGCTGCCTTCGACCTGCGCCTATCGTCTGCGGGCGGCGGGCGAAACGCTGCCCCGCTGGCATTATCTGGTCTGCGGGGATCGCGACGCCGTTCACCGGGCCGGTGAGTCCGTGAAGGGCTGGACCGTCTCGGAAGACGATGTCGGCGATCTGGAGCATCATCTGATCGACCGCCAATTGTGAGCGCGCCGGTCGAGGTCGTCCGCAACGCCCGGGCTCGCCGCGCGAAGCTGTCGGTCGATCCGGCCAGCGGCCGGGTGCGGCTTACCTTGCCGACTCGCGCGCCGGTCAAGCCGGCGCTGCTCTGGGCCGAAGGGCAGAAGGCCTGGATCGATGCCCAGCGTGCGCGCCTCCCGAGTCCGAGGCCGCTCGCGCCGGGCGGCGTGGTGCCGTTCGGCGATAGCTGGTTGACGATCGACTGGAGCGAGGGCGGGCCCCGGCGAATCGAGCGCGACGGCGATATCCTGCGGTGCGGTGGCTCTCGCGAGGGTCTGTCGCGCCGGATCGAGACCTGGCTCAAGCGCGAGGCGCTGCGTATCCTGAGCGCGGAGACCGCCGAATTCGCGGCGCGCGCCGGCGTTGGCGTCACCAGGGTCGCGATCGGCGATCCACGCGGACGCTGGGGAAGCTGCACGTCAAGCGGGGCGATCCGGTACAGCTGGCGGCTGATCCTGGCGCCGGAGTTCGTGCGGCGGGCGACCGTCGCGCATGAGGTCGCGCACCGGGTGCACATGAATCACGGACCGGATTTCCACGCGCTGGTCGCACGGCTGGACGAGAGCGATCCGGCACGGTCCCGGGCATGGCTGCGCGCTAACGGCGCCGCGCTTCACTGGATCGGGCGCGAATCCTGAGGCCGCTCGGCCGGCCGGTCTGACGGCGGTATCGCAGGGGCGCGTTCGCGTTGTGGTGCGGGCCGCCCGGGCGGCGGGGTGCGGCCAAGCGCACGATCCATCCATTCCTGGTCGAGCCGCTCGGGTCGTTCCTCCGGCCGGGCGGTACGTGCGGCGCGTTCCTGTTGATCCGGCGGCAACGGGTTGCCGTCGGGGTCGACCAGGGGCGGCCCCGGATCGGACGGCGCGGTCGTGCCGGGTTCGACCGGATTGCCGTCCTCATCGACGAACAGGCCGTTATCGGGTTCGCCGAAATAGGATTCCTGATCCGGTTCGAGCTGCCATTCGGGCAGAGTCACCTGAGTGTCGAACGCTTCGACCGGGCGATTGGCGACGGCAGGTTTCATGAAGGCCGCAAAGGCGCGCGCTGGCGCAGTGCCGCCCTGCAGGCCCGGGACCGCCTTCGCATCGTCGCGTCCCATCCAGACGCCGGTGGTGAGGCCGCTGGAAAAGCCCAGGAACCAGCCATCCTTGTTCGACGTGGTCGTGCCGGTCTTGCCGGCAACCGGACGGCCGATCTGCGCTGCCTTGCCGGTGCCCGT
Organism: Sphingomonas sp. P2_B6; assembly: GCF_056404755.1. Taxonomy (NCBI): domain Bacteria; kingdom Pseudomonadati; phylum Pseudomonadota; class Alphaproteobacteria; order Sphingomonadales; family Sphingomonadaceae; genus Sphingomonas; species Sphingomonas sp. P2_B6. The sequence goes on along the minus strand of NZ_JBFUDK010000006.1, from coordinate 75,890 downwards.
ATTGACCGCGGTCTGCAGCAGGTCGGTCATCTGCGCCGCGACATAGGGCGCGACCAGCACATGGCTGCGGTCGACCTGCTGGGCATAGATCGTCTCGCCATTCGCGGTCACCTTGGTGATGCCATAGGGCGTCACAGCGACGCCCTTGTTGGCGACGCTGGCAAAGGCGCGGGTCATGTCGAGCAGCCGCACGTCCGAGGTGCCGAGCACCATTGCCGGGTGCGTGTCGACCTTCGTCGTGATGCCGAAGCGGCGGGCCATGTCGGCGACGGTGCTGAAGCCGACTTCCTGGCCCAGCTTGGCGGCGATGGTGTTGACTGAATAGGCGAAGGCGGTGCGGATCGTCATCTCGCCGCGATTGGCGCCCGAGCTGTTGCGCGGGCTCCAGCCATTGATCGAGATCGGCTCGTCGACCAGCGTATCCTCGGGCTTGTGCCCCGCCTCAAGCGCCGAGAGATAGACGAACAGCTTGAACGCCGATCCCGGCTGGCGGACCGCCTGAGTCGCGCGATTGTAGATCGAGGAGACATAATCCTTGCCGCCGACCATTGCGCGCACCGCGCCGTCGCGGTCGATCGCGACCAGCGCGCCCTGGGCGTTGGCCGGCGCGTTGGCGCGGATCGCTGTATCGGCATCGCGCTGCATGTTGAGGTCGAGCGTGGTCCACACCTCTAGCGGCCGGCTCGTCTCGTCGATCAGCAGCTCGAGCTGGGGCAAGGCCCAGTCAGTGAAATAGCGCACGCTGTTCTGTTTGGGCTCGGGCGCCAGCGCGACGCTCTTCGGATCGGCCGACGCGGCTTCGGCGGCGGTGATCTTGCCCGTTTCCTGCATCAGGTCGATCACCACGCCGGCGCGGCCCACCGCGGCCTCGGCATCGGCGGTCGGCGAATAGCGCGAGGGCGCCTTGACCAGGCCAGCGATCACCGCGGCTTCGGACAGGGTCAGCTTGTCGGCGCCATGGCCGAAGAATTTCCGCGCGGCGGCATCGATGCCATATGCGCCACCGCCGAAATAGACCYKGTTGAGRTASAGTTCGAGGATCTGGTCCTTGGTGAACTTGCGCTCCATCGCCAGCGCGAGCAGCGCTTCGCGCGATTTGCGGCCGACATCATATTTGTTCGACAGGAAGATGGTGCGCGCGACCTGCTGGGTAATGGTCGACGCCCCCTGGAAACGCCGGTCGGTGCCGCGATTGACGAAGGCGAGCTTCACCGCGCGCATGACGCCGATCGGGTCGATGCCGAGATGCGAGCGGAACCGGCGATCCTCCACCGCGACCATCGCATCGCGCATGACCGGCGGAATCCGGTCATAGGGCAGCCATTCGCCATAGCTTGGCCCCATCGACACGATCACCGTGCCGTCGGCGGCATGGACGCGGATCATCTGGCCGTTGGGCGAGGACTTCAACTCCTCGAAGCTCGGCAGCTGCCCGCGCTGGACATAGACCGCGACGACCAGGGCGATCAGCCCCAGCAGGATGAGCACGCCCGAGATGCGCAGCGCCAGCATCAGCCGGCGACGCCAGATCGGGGACGGGGATGGTCGGGAACGGCTGGCCATGGGGCTCCGCGGGGGATAGGCTCTATTGAGGAAGCAAACAAGCGGCCTGCGCGTGAGCATGTGGTGCAGGCGCGATGAAGCGCGGGTGAACTGATTTCGTCAGGCGACCGAGTCGCCACCGTTTTCCGGCGTGCGACCGCGGAAATCGAGGCTGAGCGAGTTCATGCARTAGCGCAGGCCGGTCGGCGGCGGGCCATCGGGAAAGACATGCCCGAGATGCCCGTCGCAGCGGGCACAACGTGCCTCGGTCCGGATCATGCCGTGGCTGACGTCGCTATGTTCGGTGACGCGTTCGGGTGCGATCGGCCGGGTGAAGCTGGGCCAGCCCGATCCCGACTCATATTTATCGGCGCTGTCGAACAGCGGCGTGGCACAACCGGCGCAGCGATAAATGCCGTCGGCCTTGTTGTTGGTGTAGCGGCCGGAAAAGGCGGGTTCGGTGCCGGCCTCGCGCAGGACATGATATTGTTCGGGGCTGAGCCGCTTGCGCCACTCGCCCTCGGAAAGAGTGAACTGATCCATGGTCCTCAGCTTTCCCGCGCGCTGGCGGAACGGTCAAGGTGCGAATGGTTGATCCGGGTCAGGCGCGCGACAACATCGATCAGCAGCGGCATGCTTCGCGCGACCGGGACCATTGTGGCGGCCATGCCGGGGCGTTCGGCGAGGGTGCGAATCAGGCCGGCAAGACCGATCGGCCGGGCGAGGTCGCGGGCGAGCCGATGCTGGAAGGAAATCGCGGCCGCCGCGCCGCCGCCTTCATGGGCCCGCGCGGCGCGGACGCCGCTTGCGATGGCGATGCCCATGCCTTCGCCGGCCAGCGAGGGAATCACACCGGCCTGGTCGCCCAGTCGGAACAGGCCCGCCACGCCCTCGCGGACGCGCCAGCCATAGGGAATGTTGGCGACCGCATCGATCGTCTCGCCGCCGCGGCGCCAGACGAGCCGTTCGGCCAGTCTCGGCGATTCCGCCGCGAGCGAATCGAGCAGCCGCTCGGGGTCGCCCGACTCGGCCAGGCGGGACCGGTGGACCGCCATGCAGCAATTGGCGCTGCCATCCTCTTGCAGCACGATTCCCATATAGCCGCGGTCGAACAGATGCAGTTCGATCGCGTCGCCGATCAGCCGGTCGAGTGCCGGCGCGGGGGACAGCCGGATGCGCAGGCCCAGGCTCGGATCTCCGCCGCGCGCTTCGGCCGGGCGCGCAAGGCCGCGAATATCGTGCTTGCCGCTGGCCAGGAACAGCGCGGCCGCCGCGACCGTGCCGCCGTCCTGCAGCCGGGCGGTGGTCCCCTCGATCCCCTTGACGGCGACGCCGCGCTCGATGGCCGCGCCGGCGCGTGCCGCCCGGTCGAGCAGCAGCGAATCGAGATGATGGCGCGACACCCCGATCGCCGGACGCGGCAGGCGCGCCTCCGCCGTCCGCGCGCCGGCGAACAGCCGGACCCGGGTGACGCGGGCCTGTCCGAGCGCGTCGGGCTCGATCCCCAGGCTGCGCAGCGAGTCGAGCGTCCGCCAGCTGAGGAAACCCCCGCACAGCGCGTCCCCGGTTTCGCGGCTGCGCTCGACCAGCAGATGCGGGATGCCCGCGCGGGCAAGCAGGATCGCCGCGCTCGCCCCTGCCGGCCCGCCGCCGACGATCAGCGCAGGCGTTCGACGCACAGCCTGAAGGGAAAGGCGCGGTAGATGCGGGCCTCGACCCCGGCCTCGGCAAGGATCGGCGGCCATTCCGACGGCCGATAGGACCGAGCGATCGACAGCGTGCCGTCGAGTCGCACGATGCGGTGCCAACCCGCGATCCGGGCGAGGACCGGGAAGCCCCAATGCGCGAAGCCGTGACGGTGGAGATCATTGACCAGCCAGCCGCGCCGGGTCTCGCTGTCCATGAAACGGAGAAAGGCGATCAGCTGCGCATGAGTCATGTGATGCGCGACCAGGCTCGAGACGACGAAATCCCAGTTGCCGCCGGCAAGGCCGGCATAGTCGCCGGTGACGTAGTGGATGCCTAGATCGGCGGGCGTATGCGCAGTCGCGGCGAGCGCGCTGCGCGGGTTGAGGTCAACGCCCGTCAGGTCGGCGGTGAGCCCTCGCTTCCGCGCCCAGCGCGCGATCCGGCGGAGCATGTCGCCGTCGCCGAAACCCACATCGAGCAGGCGGAAGGAGGTCATGCCCCGCGTCGCGCGGGTCAGGAAATCGAGTGTCGGGCGCCCGGCCATGGTGACGATATTGACCTTCGCGAGGTCGCCCACAACCTCGGCATAGGTCGCCGGGTCGAGGTCGTCGGCGTCCATCAGCTCCTCGGCGATGGCCCGGGTCGCGAGGCTCATGCCGCGCTCCGGAAGCCGAAACCCTCGGCGGCGAGGCCGGGGCCGAAAGCAAGCGCGACGCCGTCCCTGACCGGCGGACCTGCCAGCAGCCGCGCCAGCACGAACATCAGGGTGGCGGAGGACATGTTGCCATTGTCGGCCAGCACGCCGCGGGAGGCGGCCAATGCTTCCGGCGACAGGCCAAGGCTGTGTTCGACCGCGTCGAGGATCGAGCGTCCGCCGGCATGGACCGCCCAGCCATCGATCTCCCCCGGCGCACGTCCGCCGGTCGCGGCCGAAGCGAAACGGGGATCGGCGAGGCCGGCGGCGATCCGGCCGGGCACTTCGCCCGACAAATGCATCGCAAAGCCGCTGTCGGTCACGTCCCAGCGAATCAGGTCCTGCGAATCGGGCAGGGTGGTGGCGAAGGGCTGGCCAATCATGAAACCCGTCGGTTCAGCGGTGACCATCGCCGCGGCGGCGCCGTCGCCGAATTGCAGCATCGCCAGCAGCGGCTCGACCGCGCTTTCCGCCTGGAGGTGGAGCGTCGAGAGCTCCACGCACAGCACAAGCACCCGCGCGTCGGGCTCGGACCGGACGATGTGACGCGCCGTCCGCAGCGCCGCGACCGCCGCGTAGCAGCCCATGAAGCCGATCAGCAGCCGCTCGGTGGAGGCCGGCAGGCCGATCCGCCGCGCGATGATCTGGTCGACACCGGGCGCGACGAAACCGGTACAGCTGGCGACGACGAAATGCGTGATGCCGGCGATCGGCCGCTGCGCGGCGAGCGCTTCGATCGCGGCGATGCCCAGCGTCGGCGCCTCCTCGGCATAGAGTCGCATGCGCTCGGCGGTGCCGGGCAGATGCGGCTTGGCATAAAAGCCCTCGGCTGAAACCGGCGATCCGCCGCCATTGGTACGCCTCAAGACCGACCAGCGATGCTCGATGCCCGATCGTCCCGCCATGCGCGCAAACAGCTTCGCGGCGCGTTCATCCTCGATCCGGCCCTGCGCCCAGGCAATGAAGGCGTGGTGGATGTCGTGATCGGGGACGGCAGTGCCGATCGCATTCAGATAGGCGGCTTCGGACAAGATCGGCTTTCGGGGAGCGCGAAGGGATCGCACTTTCAGTTGCACAACGCCACTCTATCGTGGACGATCCGTTGACGCCAAAGCATTATACGAAGGTTCGGGGCCGGCCAAATCGGCCGGGTCGGCCATGCCGCATAACGGGAAAGGGACGGACAATCGTCCGTCCCCGCCGATCAGGGCCCGGCCCTGCTGAAGAAAGTGGTGCGGYCGAGAAGACTCGAACTTCCACGGGCTTTCGCCCACARCGACCTCAACGYTGCGCGTCTACCARTTCCGCCACGGCCGCACGTGAAACACCGCCGGACAAGCCCCGGCAGCTGGTAGGGGAGCGCCCCTAGCAAGGCATTGCGGCAATGGCAACTGCTCTATCCCGCACAGCGTTCGATCGCTAGCAGGGCGCGATGCCCGGCTCGCCCCTCTCCTATCCGATCGGTGACGAAACGCGGCGAATCCTCGGTCTTGCCTGGCCGGTGATGCTGACCAGCCTCAACTGGACGATCCTGCACGTCACTGATGTCGTCGTGGTCGGGCTGGTCGGCACGGAGGAAGTCGCAGCCCTGGGCGCGAGCCGGTCGCTGACCTTCGTCGCGATCGTCGCCGGGCTCGCCGCCTTGTCGGGGGTGCTGGTCCATGCCTCGCGCGCTGACGGCGCGGGCGATCTCGGGCGCACCGGCGCGGTGCTGCGCGAGGGCCTGTTGCTCGCGCTGGTGCTGGGCAGCCTGGCCGGGCTGGCGCTGTTGCTCTTTGCCGCGCCGATGCTGGCTGGCATGGGGGTGGCGGATGCGCTGGTCCCCCGGGCGGCGCGCGTCGTCCAGGTGATGGCGCTTTGCTTTCCGTTCCAGCTGATCATCGTCGCGGCCAGTTTCTTCCTCGAAGGGGTCAGCCGCCCGCGCCGGGTGACGACGGTCAATCTCGCGATTCTCCCGCTCAATGCCGTACTCGCCTGGGCGCTGTCCGGCGGTCATCTCGGGTTGCCGGCGCTGGGCGCGGTCGGGGCGGCGGCGGCGACCGCGATCGCGTCGGCGATCGGCGCCTTCGGCATGATCGGCGCTGCCTGGACCTTGCCGCGGGCGACGCTGCGCGGCGTGCACGACCTCTCCCTCGCGGCGTGGCGTGGCGTTCCCGCCGGCGCGGTACGGCTGGCGGCGTTCGGGATGGTGCCGGCGATCGCGTCGGGGCTCGAGCTGGCGGGCTTTTCGATCCTGATCGCGCTGTCCACCCGGCTCGGCGATGCGGCGGCCCATGCCTTCCAGATCGTGTTCGCGATCCACAACGTCACCTTCTCCGTCGCGCTCGGCCTGGGATCGGCGACGGGCGTGCGAGTCGGCAATGCGGTCGGCGAGGGCGTGCCGCGCCAGGCCCTGCCGCGCACGGTGATCGCCGCGTCGATCGCGGCGCTGCTCACCGCGCTGCTCGCCCTGCTGCTGGTGATCGGGCGCGCCGGTGTCGTCGCGTTGTTCCCGGCGACGGGCGAAGTGCACATGCTCGCGCTGGCGATGGTGCCGTTATGGGCGCCGTTCATCCTGTTCGACGGGGTGCAGGTGGTGTTCGTCTATGCGCTGCGCTCGCTCGGCGACCAGGTCGTGGCCGGGGCCAACAGCATCATCGCCTTCTTCCTGGTGACGGGCGGGGCGGGCTGGGGGCTGATTCATCTCGGATGGGGCCTGACCGGGCTGGTCTATGCGTCGGGTATCGGCATGGTGGCGGCGACCTTGCTCCACGGCAGCCGCTTCGCCCTGGTCAGTTGGCGGATTCGCCGGAAAAGCTCAGCACCAGCTGTTTCGAATTGACCGGCACGTCGAGCTTCGCGCTGTTGAACTCGACCGAGCCGTGCGGGGCCAGCGACATCGTTTCCGGCCGGATGACCCAGCTATAGACCAGCCGTTTCTGGGCGTCCTTCAGCTCCACCCGGATATCGGGGACGCGCTGGCGCCGGTCCGTCGGGTTCACCACCTTGCCGCTGATCGCGAACATCTCGCTGCCATTGGCGAGGTGGCGGCGGTCGATCGGATTGTTGACGATCCTAAGCGGCGTTTCCGGGGTGCCGATCGGCAGGCCGAATTGCTGGGCGATCCCCGGTGCGCCGAGATAGAGGATCGCGGCGGCCCCCGCCAGGATCGCCAGACCCGCCACGAGGGCGGCCAGTATCCAGCGCTGCGCGCTGCTGCGGCGCCGGGTGAAGGGCGGCTGGTGCGCGAAGGCATCATAGTCGGGCGCGGTGCCCGGCGGCGCGATGTCGACGTCCGGTTGAATGGGGGCATGAACGGCGGGCTGAACGGGCGGCACGGCGGCAGCGCCGCGCGCCGGCGCGTCGGCCGCTTCGGCGCGCGCGACCAGATCGAGCACCTGGCCCGGCTGGAACCAGCTATGCTTGCAGCTCGCGCATCGCACGGTCCGGCCTTCGGCACCGATCGCTGAATCGGGGACCATGTAGCGGGAATGGCATTGAGTGCATTCGAGGATCATCTTGGCCGCTTCTGGCGCTGCGGAGGGCGCCGCGCCTGTCCCGAATCTAAGCACGCACCAGCGCGTCGTGGCAAGCCTTTCGGGCGAGGGCGCTCATGCCCATGCTTGTGGCGCGCGCCCGGAACGTGCGATGGCGGGGCCGGGGCATCAGTCATGAAGCGAGCGTTGCGCCGGTAATGGCGAATATCGTCCAGTTCGAAAATGTTGGGCTGCGCTACGGCACCGGCCAGGAGACGTTGTCCGACGTCAGCTTCACGCTGTCGACTGGCGCCTTCTATTTTCTCACCGGCACGAGCGGCGCCGGCAAGACCTCGCTGCTGAAGCTGCTCTACCTCTCGCAACGCCCGACCCGGGGGATGATCCGGCTGTTCGGCGAGGATGCGGTGACGCTGCCGCGCAAGCGGCTGCCGGGTTTCCGGCGGCGGATCGGGGTGGTGTTCCAGGACTTCCGGCTCGTCCCGCACCTCTCGGCTTATGACAATATCGCGCTTCCCCTGCGCGTCTCCGGCGTGCCCGAAAGCGATATCGAGGCGCCGGTGCGCGAGATGCTCGCCTGGGTCGGCCTGTCCGACCGGGTCAAGGCCAGGCCGCAGACCCTGTCGGGCGGCGAGCAGCAGCGCGTGGCGATCGCCAGGGCCGTGATCGGCCGGCCCGAAATCCTCGTCGCCGACGAGCCGACCGGCAATGTCGATCCCGACATGGCGGAACGCCTGCTCCACCTGTTCGACTCGCTCAACCGTCTCGGCACCACGGTGGTCGTCGCGACGCATGATTTCCATCTGCTCAGCCGCATCCCCAATGCGCATATGATGCGGCTCGACAAGGGGCGCCTGCTCGATCCCACCGGATCGCTGCGCTTCCCGCCGCCGGCGGAGCCCGTATGAGCGTCCGGCTGATTTCCTCCGCCGCCGATCGCCGCCTGCTCGACGCGCGCCGGGGCACGCGCGCGATGATGTGGATCATGGCGATCATGCTGTTCCTCACGGTGCTGGCGGCCGCGCTGGGCCTCGGCACGCTGAGTGCCGCCAAGGGGCTCGACCGGCAGCTCGCCGGGCGGCTGACGGTGCAGATCGTCGAGCCGGGCGCCCGCGCCCGCGACGATCAGACGGCAAGGGCGCTGGCGGCGTTGCGCCGCCTGCCCGACGTGGCGCGCGCCGTCGAGGTGAGCCGTGCCGAGCTGTCGCGATTGCTCGGTCCCTGGCTCGGGCCGGACGGGGCCGATCCCGATCTGCCGATGCCGGCGATGATCGATGTCGACCTCCGCGCCGCCAGCGACGCCGCCACTGCCCGGGTGACAAGCGCGGTGCGCGCGGTCGCGCCGGCGGCCCGGGTCGACCGGCACGAACGCTGGATGTCACCGGTCAGCGATGTCATGACCATGGTCACCTGGCTCGCCGTCGGGCTGGTTATGCTGATCGCCGCCGCCACCGCCGCCGTCGTCATCCTCGCGGCGCGCGCCGGGCTGGAGACGCATCGCGACACGATCGAGGTGCTGCACATGTTGGGGTCGACCGACGCGCAGGTCGCGCGCCTGTTCCAGCAGCGGATCGCGCTCGACACGTTGCTCGGCGGCGCATTCGGGACGCTGGTCGCCGCGGGGATCGTGCTGCTGGTCGGGATGCAGCTGGCGGCACTGGGTTCGGACCTGCTGGGGGAGATGCAGCTGTCGACGAGCGACTGGTTTCTGCTTGCCATGCTGCCGCTCGCCTTCGCCCTGCTCGCGGCCCAGGCGGCGCGGTTCGCGGTGCTCGGCGCGCTGAGGCGGATCCTGTGATCATCCGCACCCTGGGCGTGCTGGCGCTGCTCTGGGCACTGGGCTTCGGGCTGTTCCTGCTCGCCATGCCCAAACCGCTCGATCATTCGAAGACTGATGCCATCGTGGTGCCGACTGGCGGTGCGGGACGGATCGATCGTGGCATCGTGCTGCTCAAGGCCCATGCCGCGAAACGCATGCTGGTGACCGGCGTCGCGCCCGAAGTGCGTCCGGTCGAGCTCGCGCATGAATATCGCGAGGCGCCGTCGCTGTTCGCCTGCTGCATCGATCTCGGCCGCGAGGCGGTCGACACCCGGTCCAACGCCGAGGAGACGGCGGCCTGGGTGAAGCGGCATGGATATAAATCGGTGCGGCTGGTCACGTCGGACTGGCACCTCGCCCGGGCACGGCTGGAACTGACCAACGCGCTGGACGGCGATGTCGTGGTGCTGGGGGACGGCGTGCCGAGCCATCCGCGCTTCGGCCTGCTGGTCGCCGAGTACAACAAGCTGCTGCTTCGGCGCGTGGCGCTCTGGCTGGGGATCGGGACATGAGCTGGCTTCGCACGATCCTGTTCATGATCGTCTTCTACGGCCTTTCGGTGCCGATCGTGCTGCTGACCCCGATCACCGCGTTGTTCGGCCGCGAGGCGCTGATCGTCCACACGCATTTGTGGACGAAGCTCCATGGCTGGGCGACCGAGCATATCCTGGGCATCCATCGCCGGGTGGAAGGCACCATGTTCGCGTCCGGTCCGGTCATCTATGCCGCCAAGCACCAGGCGATGTACGAAACGCTCGAGCTGGGCCGCCTGCTGCGCACGCCGGCGATCGTGATGAAGCAGGAACTGGCCTCGATTCCGGTCTGGGGCTGGGCGGCGCGGCGTTACGGCGTCATCGTCGTCGATCGCGAGGCATCGGCGGGCGCGCTCCGGCGGATGGTGCGCGAGGGCCAGGCCGAGCTGGCGCTGGGGCGCTCGATCCTGATCTTTCCCGAGGGCACCCGCGTGCCGCCGGGCGAGCAGCCGCCGCTGCGGGCGGGTTTTGCCGGCCTGTACCAGATGCTCAAGATCCCGGTGATTCCGGTCGCGATCGACAGCGGCAAGGTCTGGCCCAAGCACGGCCCCAAGCTGCCCGGCGTGGTGACCTTCCGCTTCGGCGAGCCGATTCCGCCGGGGTTGCCCCGCGCCGAGGCCGAGCGCCGGGTGCACGAAGCGATCAACGCGCTCGACAGATAGGATCAGTCGTGGGTGCGGCCGAAATCGGGCGCAGGATCGTCCTGGCCCTGTTCGATGATGCCGCGCCGGATCGCCCGGGTCCTGGTGAACAGGTCGAACAGTTCGTCACCCTTGCCCCAGCGAATCGCGCGCTGCAGCGCCGACAGGTCCTCGGAAAAGCGCTGGAGCATGTCGAGCACTGCCTCGCGATTGGCGAGGAACACGTCGCGCCACATCGTCGGGTCGGACGCGGCGATGCGGGTGAAGTCGCGAAAACCGCCGGCCGAATATTTGATCACTTCGCTGCGGGTGACCTCTTCCATGTCGGAAGCGGTGCCGACGATGGTGTAGGCGATAAGGTGCGGCAAATGGCTGGTGATGGCGAGCACGCGGTCGTGATGGCCGGGTTCCATCGTCTCCACCTCGGCGCCCAGCCGCCGCCAGAATTCGCTGACGCGCTCGACCGCGACCGGATTGGCGCCCTCCGGCGGGGTAACGATGCACCACCTTTTGTGGAACAGGGTGGCGAACCCGGCCTCGGGCCCGCTGCGCTCCGTGCCCGCGACGGGGTGCGCCGGGACGACCGTCGCGCCGGGCAGCGCCTCGGCCAGGGCGCGGACGACATCCTCCTTGCACGATCCGACGTCGCTGACGACGGCATCCGCGGGCAAGTCGGCGGCGATCTCCCTGCCCACTACGCCCATCGCCCCGACCGGCACGCACAGGATGACCAGGTCGGCATCGATCACTGACGCGCCGGCGGTGTCGGTGATGTCGTCGAATAGCTGGAGCCGGTCGGCGATCGCGCGCACCTCGCCATCGGCGTCATGGCCGGTCAGCCGTACCGTCGGCATCTGGGCGCGCACGGCGCGCGCGATCGAGGAACCGATCAGGCCAATGCCGATGATGGTGACGCGGGCGAACGGAAGCATGGGCGTCCGCATGGCTCATGGCTTGCGCCAACGCAAGCTGACGCTCGATCGCGTATCTGTTACGGAGGCGACAAAGCGAGGGGATGATCATGCGGGGCAGCACGATTTTCTGGCAGGCACTGGAATCGGCGCGCCGGATGAATCTGGCGGCGGCGGGGGAGAAGCCGCCGGTCGAGGGCGCGCCGGGCATGAGCCGGCGCGCCCTGCTCAAGGCGATCGGCGCGGCCGGCCTGGCCGCTGCGGTACCGCGCCCGCTTCGCGCCGCGCCCATCCATGGACCGGTCGCGATCATCGGCGGCGGTATCGCCGGGCTGACGGCCCTGTGGCATCTCGCCGGGGCCGGCATCGATGCGCGCCTTTATGAGGCACGCCCGCGCCTCGGTGGGCGCATGTTCACGCACCGTCCGGCGGACGGCGTGCCGATGGAGATCGGCGGGCAGCTGGTCAACACCGACCATCACGACATGCACAAGCTGGCCAAGGCGTTCGGCATCGGCCTGATCGACCGCAAAGGCGAGGCGCACCGTACCATCGTGCTCGCCAACGGCGCGGTGCTGTCGACGGCGGCGCTGGCTGAAGCACTCCGCCCGATCGCCGCGCAGATCGCGCTGGATTCGGATCTGCTCGACAAGGACTATGACCGGACGGCGCGCGAACTCGACCGCCTCTCGATCGCCGGATATCTCGACAAGCATGCCGACAAATTGCCGCTGCCCTGGGTGCGCCAGCTGATGGAGGCGACCAGCCGCACCGAATATGGCGTGGAGCCGGGCCAGGCTTCGGCGATCGAGCTGGTGTTCAACCTGCCGACCGTGGATGGCGAACAGGTCGATGTGCTCAGCCATAGCGACGAGCGCTATCTGATCGAGGGCGGCAGTGGTGCGCTGATCGCGGCGATGCAGGCGAAGCTCGCCAGCCGCATCGAGACCGGCAAAAGGCTGTTGCGGATCGACGCGCAGGGCGCTGGCGCATGCCTGGCCTTCCTCGACGGCACCGCCGCCCGCGCCGGGGCCGTGATCGTCGCGGTGCCGGCGCCGCTGATGCGCCAGATCGATTTCCGCGTGCCGCTGCCGCCGCTGTGGCGCCGGTTCATCGCCGAGGTGGAGCTGGGCCGGAACGAGAAGGTCCAGGCGGTCATGACGTCGCGCCCCTGGGAAGGGCCGATGGGGCGTGGCGGCGAACTGTGGCAGACCGATGCCTCGGCAGGTGCGGCGCTCGGCTGGGACGGCGGCATTCGTCCGGCAGCCGATGCCGGCAGCGTGTGGACCTGGTTCCTCGGTGGCGACGAACTCAGCGCGGCCGATACGATGGACCCCGGCCAGCTCGCCCGACGCTTCGCCGCGATGGCGGAAGGGGGCGTTCCCGGCTTCGGCGCGGCGATGAGCGGCGTGGTGCGGCGTACCGGCTGGCACCGCGATCCGCTGACGCTCGGCGCCTATGTCAATTTCCGGCCGGGCCAGCTCACTCGCTTCGGGGAGCTGATCTGGGTCGAGGGCGAAAGCGGGCCGAGGCACCATGCGCTGTCCGGCCGGCTCCAGTTCGCCGGCGAGCATCTGTCGGATGCCTATCCAGGCTATATGAACGGCGGCGCGCAGACCGGCCGGATGGCCGCCCAGGCGATCATGGCCGCGCAACACGCCTGAACGCCAGCGCGTGAACGCCAAAGCTTGAATGGCGCCGCATCGCGGCCTAACGCACTCCCTCCGTTCGCCCTGAGCTTGTCGAAGGGCTGTTCTTCTATTCGACGCAGGAAAAGCAGTGCTTCGACAAGCTCAGCACGAACGGGTCTGGGATTTGGCCGTCGGTTTGCGGAATTCACATGACGGCTGATCAACGTTTCGGTCTGGATCGCCATGTCACCCTGCCCGGGCCGTTGAAGCTCGATGGCGGCGCACTGCTGTCGCCGGTCGATATCGCGTACGAGACCTATGGCACGCTCGACGCGAACGGCGGCAACGCGATCCTGATCTGTCATGCGCTGACCGGCGACCAGAATGTCGCGAGCAACCATCCGATTACGGGCAAGCCCGGCTGGTGGACCCGGCTGGTCGGCCCGGGAAAGCCGGTCGACCCCGATCGCCATTTCATCATCTGCAGCAATGTGCTCGGCGGCTGCACTGGCTCTTCGGGGCCGGCGACGGTCAATCCGGCGACCGGCAAGCCCTGGGGGATGAGCTTCCCGGTCATCACCATCCGCGACATGGTGCGCGCGCAGGCGATGTTGCTCGACCATCTCGGCGTCGACAGCCTGGCGGCCGTAACCGGCGGATCGATGGGCGGCATGCAGGCGCTGAGCTGGTCGGCGACCTTCCCCGAGCGGGTGAAGGCAGCGATCGTCATTGCCTCGGCGGCACGCCACACGGCGCAGAATATCGCCTTTCACGAAGTCGGTCGCCAGGCGGTGATGGCCGATCCGAACTGGCGCGGCGGCGACTATTACGAGAATGGCGATCCTCCCGCAGCCGGGCTCGCCGTCGCGCGCATGGCCGCGCACATCACCTATCTGTCGGAAGCGGGGCTGACTGAGAAATTCGGCCGCCGCCTGCAGACGCGCAGCGCCAAGAGCTTCGGCTTCGACGCCGATTTCCAGGTGGAAAGCTATTTGCGGCACCAGGGGATCAGCTTCGTCGACCGGTTCGACGCCAATTCCTATCTCTACATCACCCGCGCGACCGACTATTTCGATCTCGCGGAGGAACATGGCGGGGTGCTCGCCAATGCCTTTCGCGCGAGCACGGCGCGCTTCTGCCTGATCAGCTTCGACACCGACTGGCTCTACCCCACGGCCGAATCGCGGTCGATCGTCCACGCCCTCAACGCCGCGGGCGCGCCGGTCAGTTTCGTCGAACTCAACAGCCCGTTCGGGCATGACGCCTTCCTGCTCGATTCGCCCGGCATGAACCGGGTGATCGACGGCTTCCTGAGGGCGGGCGCATGACGACATTTCGCCTGTCGACCGATCGCGCCGAGATGCAGGCGGACGCGATCCATGCCTATCTCGTCACGAGCTATTGGGCCGCCGGCATACCGCGTGACGTGGTGGAACGGGCGATCCGCGGCTCCTTCTGCATCGGTGCCTTCGACGGCGACGCGCAGATCGGCTTCGCGCGCGTTGTCAGCGACGGGGCGACCTTCGCGTACCTCGCCGATGTCTATGTGCTCGAACCCTATCGCGGCCAGGGTATCGCGCGCGCGATGGTGACGGCGCTTCAGGCGCTGCCCGACCTTCAGGGGCTGCGGCGCTGGCTCCTCGCCACGCGCGACGCGCATGGCGTGTACGAGACGCTCGGCTGGGAGCGGGTAACCGATACGGCGCTGTTCATGCAGCGCCATCGTCCCGACGTGTATGGGGCAACGACATGAGTTCGCGCTTCGATCCTTCTTTCCCTCTCCCCCTGTGTGAGAGGGAAGGGGCCTACGCCGAAGGCGTGGGAAGGGTGAGGGGGACACTCGCGAGCGTCTCGAACCTCATTCCCCCTCATCCGGCGCTTCGCGCCACCTTCTCCCGCAAAGGGAGAAGGAAGAAATGACCCTCCGTCCCGATCTCGCGATCATCGCCGACAATGTCGCGCCGGGCAGCCGCATTCTGGATGTCGGCTGCGGTGACGGGGCATTGATGGCCGCGCTGCGCGATGGAAAAGGCGTCGATGCGCGCGGGCTCGAGATCGACGCGGGCAATGTCGCCGCCGCGGTCTCGCGCGGACTGTCGGTGATCCAGGGCGACGCGGATTCGGACCTGGCGGGCTATCCCGAGGCCAGCTTCGACTATGCGATCCTCAGCCAGACGCTGCAGACGACGCGGCGCCCGGACGTGGTTCTCGATCATCTGCTCCGGATCGGTCGGCGAGCCTTTGTGTCCTTCCCCAATTTCGCGCACTGGCGCGGGCGCACCTCGCTGATGTGGGGTGGGCGGATGCCGGTGACCCGGCTGCTGCCCGAACAATGGTACGACACGCCCAATATCCACCATGTCACGATCGACGATTTCCGCGCCTTCGTGAAAGGCCGCGGCATCACGGTCGAGGGGGCGTGGTTCCTGTCGGGCGACAAGCGCACGACCTCGGCGGCGGCCAATTTCTTCGCCGAACATGCGGTATTTCTGCTGAAGAATTGATTTCGATCAGGAACTCTTCAGTGCCGTCAGGTGTTCGCGGCAGGAAACCTTAGAGGAATCCATGCCGACTACCGCCCTTATCGTTGAAGACGAGATCTTTGTGGCGCTCGATCTCGAGCGAATCCTCACGGATGCCGGCTATCATGTGAAGGCGATCGCGGCTGATCGCAGCGGTGCGATCGAAGCCGCCGACGACTGTCATTTCGCCTTGGTCGACGTGAACCTGCGCGACGGCCCGACCGGGCCCGATCTCGCCGCCACGCTGGCGCGGGATTACGGCGTGAAGGTGATTTTCGTGACCGCCAACCCGGCCCAGATCGGCGCGGGCGAAGGCGCGCTCGGCTATATCCGCAAGCCCTTTTCGGAGGCGGCGATCCTGGCCGCCGCGGCGATGGCCAGCGCCGGCACGCCGCATGGCGCGGCGGCCAATGACGATCTGGTGCTGCTGGACCGCGACATCAGCGGCGGCTGAACGCGCGCGCCGGCACCTTTATCGTCACCACCAGGCCCTCCGGCCGCCAGTCGCGGTCGATCGTGCCCCCCAGCTGCCGTACCGCGCTCATTTCCATCAACTGCGACCCGAAACCCGTCATCCCGTCGGGTGACGTCACCGCAGGCCCGCCGCTTTCCCTCCAGCGCAGGACCACGCCCGCCTCCCCGGTCGCGATGTCGAGGAAGATTCGGCCGGTGTCGTTGACCAGCGCGCCATATTTGGTCGCGTTGGTCGCGAGTTCATGGAACAGCAGGGCGAGCGGTGTCGTCGAACGATCGTCGATCTCCACATCGCTGCCGCTGATGACGATGCGTTTCTGATTGGCCGACTGATAGGGACGAAAAAGCTCGCCCAGCAGGCCATGCAGGCTGTCCTGCGCTACCGCCGGCCGTGACTTCGCGCTGTGCGGCCGGACGAAATCATGCGCCCGGCCGAGCGCGGTGATCCGCGCACGCAGATCCTCGGCAATACTCGCCAGTTCGGGCTTGGTCCGCGCGGCGAAGCCGACCAGCCCGGCGATCACGGCGAAGATGTTCTTGATACGGTGGCTCAGCTCCTGCGCGATCACTTCGCGCTCCTCGCTGGCTTCCTTCTGCTCATGGATATCGGTGCAGGTGCCGAACCAGCGCACGATCGCATCCGATTCGTCGCGTAGCGGCAAGGCGCGGCCGAGCGTCCAGCGATAGTCGCCATCGGCGCGGCGCAGACGATATTCGATCTGATAGGGATCGCCCGTCGCGAGCGAATGACGCCAGGACTCCCAGGCGCGGGGCTGGTCTTCGGGGTGGAACATGCCGTTCCACTGCTCGCCGTCGGTCGACCCTTCGGGCATGCCGGTAAACTCGTACCAGCGTGCATTGTAATAATCGTGATAGCCGTCGGGCAGAGTCGACCAGACCATTTGCGGCATGGCATCGGCGAGCACGCGGAAACGGTGTTCGCTTTCGTTGAGCGCGCGGCTGGCGGCGCTCTCGCTGGCGCGCCAGGCCGCGGCGTCACGACTGTCGCGCAGACGCGCCATCACCGCGTCGGCCAGGGTGGCGAGCCCCTGATGCTGCAATGACGTCAGTCCGTCACGGGGATTGGTATCGATCACGCACAGCGCGCCGAGCGGTACGCCATCATCCGAGAGCAGCGGCACGCCGGCATAGAACCGGATGAACGGCGCGCCGATGACCTGCGGATTGTCGGCGAAGCGGGGATCGCGCGTCGCGTCGGGCACGACCATGATGCCCCGCGCCCGCATCGTGACGGTGCAGAAACTCGTCTCGGGCGGGCCTTCGGGCGCGTCATAGCCGGTGCGGGCGATGAAATGCTGGCGGTGCCGGTCGACCAGATTGACCAGGGCGACCGGCGCCGCGCACAGCGCCGCGGCGAAATCGGTGATCCGCTTCAGCTCCTCGCTGTCGCGCAGCGATTCGATGTCATGCGCGGCGATCGCGCTGTCGCGCACCGTCTCGTCGATCGTCCCGGTGGATGGTGCGGCCGACCGGGCCGATGGTGTCTCGCTCATAAACCGATGAACGCGCGAAACGCTCAGAAGGGCACGTCGTCGTCGAGATCGTCCGCAAAGCTGCTGCTGCCGCGATTGGCGGGCGCCCCGCCGCCACGGCTCGCGCCGCCACCATAGCCGCCCGACGATCCGCCGCCGAAATCGTCATTGCCGCCGAAATCGTCGCGCTGGCCGCCACCAAAGCCGCCGCCGCCCGAACCGCCGCCGCCACCGGGCGCGCCGTCGAGCATGGTCAGGACGGAATTGAAGCCCTGCAGCACGATCTCGGTCGAATATTTGTCCTGGCCCTGGGCGTCCTGCCACTTACGGGTCTGCAGCGCGCCTTCGATATAGACCTTGCTGCCCTTGCGCAGATAGCGCTCCGCGACGTTCGCAAGACCTTCGTTGAAGATCGCGACCGAATGCCATTCGGTCTTTTCCTTGCGCTCGCCGGTGTTCTTGTCCTTCCAGGTATCGGAGGTGGCGATGCGCAGGTTCACCACCTTGCCGCCGTTCTGGAAGGAGCGGCTCTCGGGGTCGCGCCCCAGATTGCCGACGAGAATGACCTTGTTGACGCTGCCCGCCATATGCTTCTTCCTACAAACCGAGTCCGATAGCGGCCCAATAGGTCGCCCCTGCAGCGATGTAGGCGAGCGCGAACAAATAGCCAACCATGAACGCCGGCCATTTCCAGCCATTGGTCTCGCGTCGGGTAACCGCGATGGTCGAGATGCACTGCGGCGCGAAGACGAACCACATCAGGAAGGCGAGCGCCGTCGGCAGGCTCCAGCGGCCGCGCAGGCGATCCGCCAGCCTGATCTTGCCCGCCACATCCTCGGGATTGTCGATCGAATAGACCGTGGCGATCGCGCTGACCGCTGCCTCGCGCGCCGCCATGGCGGGCAGCAGGGCGAGGGCGATGTCGTGATTGAAGCCGATCGGTTTCACCACCACTTCGATGCCCGAGGCGATGCGCCCGGCGATCGAATAATCGCTCTGCCTCT
This sequence comes from Sphingomonas sp. P2_B6, assembly GCF_056404755.1. NCBI lineage: Bacteria > Pseudomonadati > Pseudomonadota > Alphaproteobacteria > Sphingomonadales > Sphingomonadaceae > Sphingomonas > Sphingomonas sp. P2_B6. Next base: position 57,464 of record NZ_JBFUDK010000006.1, on the reverse strand, counting down.
GTCCGGCCGGGGCGACCGGATAGCTCGCCAGCGCCCAGAGCAGCACCACCGTCAGCGCGATGGTGGTGCCGGCGCGCTTCAGGAAGATGAGTGCCCGGCTCCACAGGCCGATCAGCACGTCGCCCAGCCGCGGCCATTGATATTTCGGCATCTCCATCATGAAGCCGGACGAGGCGCCTTTGGTCACGGTCCGCCGCAGCACCAGCGCGGCGACGAACGCCCCGACGATGCCGAGCACGTACAGGCCGAACATCACCAGCCCCTGCAGCCCGACGAACGGCAGCACCTGGGTGTTGGGAATCAGCGCGCCGATGATCAGCGTATAGACCGGCAGCCGGGCCGAGCAGGTCATCAGCGGCGCGATCAATATGGTGGTCAGCCGGTCCTTCTCGTCGTCGATCGTGCGGGTCGCCATGATGCCGGGCACGGCGCAGGCGAAGCTCGACAGCAAGGGGATGAACGCACGGCCGGACAGGCCGACATGCGCCATCAGCCGGTCCATCAGGAAGGCGGCGCGCACCATATAGCCCGATGCCTCGAGCACCAGGATGAAGGTGAACAGGATCAGGATCTGCGGCAGGAACACCACCACCGCGCCGACGCCGGCGATCAGCCCGTCGACGACGAGCGAGCGCAGGAATCCGCCGGGCAGTTCGCTGCTCGCCAGGGTGGAAAGCCAGGCCATGCCCGCTTCGATCCAACCGATCGGCGCCTGGGACCAGGCGAATACCGACTGGAACATGACGAACAACAGGCCGAGCAGCAGGATCGGCCCGACCACCGGGTGAAGCGCGATCGCGTCGAGCGCATGGCCCCAGCGCCGCGTTGGCGTTTCGGACACCGTCGCCGCCACCGCGATGGTGCGGGCGCGGCGCTGCAGGGTGACGATGTCCTCTTGCATGCGCCCGTCGCCTGCGCGCAGCGGCGTGGCCGCGCCGTGCACCAGGATGTCGCCCAGCCGCGCCTTGAGATCTTCCAGCCCGCGGCGCCGGACCGCGACGGTCGGCACCACCGGCACGCCCAGCTCGCGCGACAGCCGTTCGGGATCGAGGATCAGCCCGTCGCGCTCGGCCAGGTCGAACATGTTGAGCGCGACCACCACCGGCAACCCGAGCGCGATCAGCTGGAGCGTGAAGCGCAGATGATTGTCGAGATTGGCGGCATCCACCACCACCACCAGCGCGTCCGGCAGCCGCTCGCCCTCCTGCGTGCCGGTCACCACGTCGCGCGTGACGCGTTCGTCGGGGCTCGACGGATCGAGGCTATAGGCGCCGGGCAGGTCGACCAGCTCGACCGGACGGCCGTCGGGTAGGGCGAGGCGGCCCGAATGCCGCTCTACCGTCACGCCGGGATAATTGCCGACCTTCTGGCGCGCACCGGTCAGCGCGTTGAACAGGGCACTCTTGCCGGCATTGGGATTGCCGACCAGCGCCACCAATGGCGCAGCGTTCATGGGATGCTCAATCTAGCCGGCGATGGGGGAAACATGGATCGCGCCCGCCACGGCGCGGCGGAGCGCAACGGTCATCCGGCCGATGCGACAGGCGATCGGGCCCTTGCCCAGGGTCGCGCGGTGCAGCACCTCGACGCCGACGCCTTCGTCGAAGCCAAGCTCGCGCAGGCGCCGTGCCTCGGGCACGCTCAACTCGGTCCAGGCGATCGCGGCGACGGTCGCGCGTTGCCGATGCGGCAATGATTCGAGGCTGAGGGGCGTTGACACCAGTCCGCAATAAGGCCGTTGCGATTGATTATCAATAACCAGTCGGGCGATTCGCTAATGGCGATTCACACGACCGGGTAACGGAGGCGGCCGATGAAGCGCGACAGGCTCGGCCGGTGCTCGGTGCGCGCCAGGAAACCGGCCTTGGCCTTTTCGAAGCGCATGATGCCCTCGATCCGCCGACCGAGAAAGGCGCGGGTATCGGCCCAGCCGTCGCTGTCGTCGTCGAGGAACACGGTCAGCGTCGCGGCGTAGACGCCGGCCAGGATGGTGCGCTTGGTATAGTGATTATAGTCGGTCGCGGTATCGCCCGCCGCGCGCCACATCAGGTCGGCCGCGCGCCAGCCCAGCGCCGCGCCGCGCACGAGATTCTGCGGCATGGCGAGGATCGCCAGCGCCCGGCGCAATGCTTCGCGATTGGGCGCGGCCTCGGCGAGGCGCGCCTCGACCAGCGCGGTGATCTTCGCGCGGATCTTCATCGTGGCGAGGCGCTCGGGCGGCAGCGGGGCCGCCATCGCCGCGTCGATATCGGCGAACCAGGCGTCGATCATGTCGACCGCGCCGCCGGGAAAGGCGATCTTGGCGACGTCGCGGTCGACGCCGGCCGACTCCGCGGCGGCGTCGCGCGCGGCGCCGTTCCAGCCGTCGAACGCGGCATTGGCCGCGATCAGCGGCGCCAGCGCCGCGCGAATCTCGTCGAGCGTCGGGTCCTCGGGCAGGGCAGCCATCATGCGTCTCCTCGCTCTCTATCTAGACCCGGCTTCTGCCGGCGCAAGCGCCGCCGGCCTGTCGCGCACCAGCACCAGCGCGACCGCGACCAGCACCGCCCCGAACAGGTCGGGCAGGCCGAGCCGCTCCTGATAGACGACCCAGCCGACCGTGGCAGCGACGGCGGGCTGCACCAGCAGCGCGATGCCGACGATCAGCGGCGACATCCTGCCCAGCGCATAGATCAGCAGCCCCTGCCCCAGCACCTGGCTGACCAGCGCCATCGCGATCAGCGGCGCCCAGTGATGCGGCCAGATGCGCTCGCCCATCGCCAGCGCGATGGCCAGCAGCGGCAGGATGCTGGCGCCCGTCGCCAGGCCCAGGGCCGGCAATGACGCCATGCCGTCGCGGATACGCAGCATGAAGACCAGATAGACGGTGTAGAGCAGGCCGGCGAACAGGCAGAGCAGGTCGCCGACCAGATTCCTCGGATCGAGCTGATAGGATCGTCCCATCAGCAGCGCCGCGCCGATCGTCGCAAGGGCGAGCGCGATCCCCTGCATCCGGGTCGGCAGCGCGCGTGCCGCGAGAAAGCCATAGACCGGGAAGAACAGCGTCGCGGAATTGCCGAACAGGGTCGCATTGGCCAGGGTCGTCTTGAGGATGCCGATATGCCAGGCGCCGAGATCGGCGGCGAAGCAGATTCCGGCCAGCACGAACAACAGGCCCAGCCCCCTGCCGATGCGGTGCGGCCGCCAGCCGCCCGCGACGGCGGCGGCGAGCAGGATCGGCGTCGCCAGCGTGATGCGCCAGAAGGCCGAGGCGACCGGCCCGGTATCCGCCATGCGCACGAACCAGGAGCCGAAGGCGAGCATGATATTCGCAGCAATCAGCGCGGCAAACGCCAGCCGCGGAGAGCCCGGACTTTGTGCTGCGACAGTTTTTCTTGGAGAGGCGGGCTGGTGCATGCGGCCCCTTAGCGTTCTATGTCTGGCGCGTCAGGTAGCAAAAGGAAACTCAGTTTCATGCCCAGCCTCTTCGATTCGATTCAGCTCGGCGCAATCCACGCGCCCAACCGCGTGCTGATGGCCCCGCTCACTCGCGGCCGCTCGACCCGCGAGCATGTGCCGCAGCCGCTGATGGGCGAATACTACGCCCAGCGCGCCGGTGCGGGGCTGATCATTTCCGAAGCGACCGGCATTTCGCGCCAGGGCCTTGGCTGGCCCTTCGCGCCGGGCCTGTGGACCGACGAGCAGACCGAAGCCTGGAAGCCGGTCGTCGCCCAGGTCCATGCCGCGGGCGGGCGGATCGTCGCCCAACTCTGGCACATGGGCCGCATCGTCCATTCGAGCCTGATCGGCGCGCAGCCGGTCTCCGCTTCGGCGACGACCGGGCCGGGCCAGGCGCATACCTATGATGGCAAGCAGGATTATGAGGAGGCGCGGCCGCTCCGGCTCGACGAATTCCCCGGCCTGCTCGACGATTACGAGCGCGCAACGCGCAACGCGCTGGTGGCGGGCTTCGACGGCGTGCAGATCCACGCCGCGAACGGCTATCTGATCGACCAGTTCCTGCGCGACAATTCCAACTTCCGCGACGATCATTATGGCGGCCATCCCGAAAATCGCGTGCGCCTGCTGCGCGAAGTGACCGAGCGTGTCGCAAGCGTCGCCGGGGCCGACCGCACGGGCGTGCGCCTCTCGCCCAACGGCAATTCGCAGGGCGCGAAGGACAGCAATCCGGAGGCCGTGTTCGTGCCCGCCGCGAAGATGCTGTCCGAGATCGGCATCGCCTTTCTCGAACTGCGCGAGCCCGGCCCCGACGGCACGTTCGGCCGGTCGGACCAGCCCAAGCTCTCGCCCGAGATTCGCCAGGCCTTTTCCGGTCCGCTGGTGCTCAACTCGGATTATCTCGGCGACGATGCCCAGGCAGCGCTCGATTCGGGCCTGGCGGATGCGATCAGCTTCGGCCGCACCTTCCTCGCCAATCCCGACCTGCCGGTCCGCCTGCAACAGGGTGCGCCGCTCAATCCGGACAATATGGCGACCTGGTACAGCCAGGGGCCGGAGGGCTATACCGACTATCCGGCGCTCGAGGACGTCGCGGCGGAGTAAAATTTCCCTCCGTTCGTGCTGAGCTTGTAGAAGCACTGCTCTTCGTTCCGACGGTGGAGAGAAGAGCAGCCCTTCGACAGGCTCAGGGCGAACGGTGGTGGGTGGTCACCCCAGCGGCACGAACCGCACCGGCAGCCCATCCTTCGGCCGCGGAATCGGCCAGGCCTGCCACTCGGCGCCCGCCCCCTCGTCCAGCTCGATCCGGTAGCGGCTCAATAGCTGCGCCATCAGGATGCGGATCTGCATCGTCGCGAAATGCAGGCCGATGCACATATGCGCGCCGCCGCCGAACGGCACCCAGGCATATTTGTGCCGGCCCTTGCTGACCTCCGGCGAGAAGCGCATCGGATCGAATGTCTGCGGGTCGGGCCAATGCTCGGCCATCTTGTGGGTGAAGGCAGGGCTGATGCCGACCATCGTCCCGGCCGGGATATGATAGCCGCCAAAGTCGAAGGCCTTCACCGCGCGCCGCGGGATCGACGGAACCGGCGGCACCAGCCGCAGCGCTTCCTTGAAGGCATAGTCCGTCAGCACCAGCCGGTCGAGCTGGCCGTACGGCAGCCCTTCCGCGTCGTTGAGCCCCAGCCCGGCAATCTCCTCGCGCAGGCGGTCCTGCCATTCGGGGTGGCGGCCGAGCAGCATGACCAGGCTCGTCGCTGACGAGGTGATCGTGTCGTGCGCCGCCATCATCAGGAAGTTCATATGGTCGGCGATCGCGTCGTCCGACAGCGGCTGGCCCGCCTCGTCGGTCGCGCGGCAGAATTGCGAGAAGAAATCATGGCCCTCCCCGCTGCGCCTGTTGGGGATCTCGCGCCGGAACAGCTCGACCAGATAGGCGCGCGCCTTCACACCCCTGCTCATGATCGTGCCGGGCAGCGGCACGCGGATCGGCGCGACCGATGCCTGGACCTCGTCGACGAACGCCTGGTTGATCCGGTCGGCTTCCGGCCCGAGCGGCATGCCGAGAAAACTGTCGGCGGCGAGGTCGAGCGTCAGTGCCTTGATCGCGTCGTAGAATCGCAGCGGCCGGTTCGCCCAGCCGGTAACGGTGCGCGTGATGCCGGCGTTCAGCGCCTCGGCATAATGGCGCATCGGCTCGGGCTTGAACGCGACCGACATCACCTTGCGGTCGGCGCGGTGTTTCTCGAAATCCATCAGCATCAGCCCGCGCGGGAAGAGCAGGTTGAGCATCGGGCCCCAGCCCTGTTCGGACGAGAACACCTTGTCGCGGTCGAACAGCACCAGTTCGTTGGCGTCGGCGCCCATCAGCGTGACGGAAGGGCCGCCAAAGGCATGGTTGCGATAGACGGTGCCGTACTGCGCCACCATGCGATGGCCGAATCCCACCGGATCGCGCAGCAGCTTCAGCGTGTTGCCGATGAAGGGCAGCCCATTCTCGCCCGGAATCGCGGCGATGGCCTCCGGTTTCTGCCGCGGCAGCCAGTGCGGGTTCGCCTTGAAGGTGTGCGCCAGCGCCATCGGAGATTCTCCTTACTTACACTCGTATAAGTAAGGCCTGGACCGGGTCAGTCAATCGGCAGCTTCTGCAACCTGTCGACCCAGCGCGTGCCGATCGCCGGGATATTCTTGCCGATCACCACAAGCAGGATGACGGGGATGAACAGCGTTTCGAAGCCGATGACCGCGGCGAGCAGGACGAACGCGGCGACCGCCATCAGCAGGACCAGCACCGTGCCACCCACCCGCTCGACGCCGGAACGCCCCAGGCTGAATTCACGCTTGGCCCTGGTGTCGAACCAGGCGGCGCTGGTGAAGATCGGGCGGCCTTCCGCGTCCTCCGCCCCGACACAGGCGAGCAGGGCGAGCCGGCGAAGCAGGGTGCCGCCGTCCTCGCCCGCGCGCACGATCGGGTTGGCCGAATCGCCTGCCTTGGGCGGCAACAGGTCGCGCCCCGAGGCCGACGGGAGAATCGGCGACGGCGAAGGCGTCTTGTCGCGCGCCCAATTGTCGATGACGATCAGCCGCCGGTCCCGCTCCACGATGCGATAGCGTGGGGGCGGAACCTGGCTCATCGGCGGATCAGCCGAACCGGTCCTTCAGCGCCAGCATCGCCAGCGCCGCCTTGGCCGCTTCGCCGCCCTTGTCCTTCTCGGTGCGCCGCGCCCGGGCCAGCGCCTGGGCTTCGTTCTCGACGGTCAAGATGCCGTTGCCGATCGCCACGCCGTCCATCGACAGCGCCATCAGGCCGCGCGCGCTTTCGCCGGCGACGATCTCGAAATGATAGGTCTCGCCGCGGATCACCACGCCCAGCGCGACGAACGCGTCATAATCGTCGGTCTCGGACGCGAGTGCGATCGCACCCGGAATCTCCAGCGCGCCCGGGACGGTGATCGTCTCGTGGCGATGCCCGGCTTCCTCGATCGCGGCACGCGCGCCCTCGAGCAGCAGGTCGTTGAGATGGTCGTAGAAGCGTGCTTCCACGATCAGGATTTTCGCCATCATTCGCCTCCGGTGCCGGGGATTGCCCGTTCGCCGACGATCGACAGGCCGTACCCGTCAAGCCCGACCAGGGTGTGGTGGGTATTGGTCAGCAGCACCATGTCCTGCACGCCCAGTTCGGCGAGGATCTGCGCGCCGACGCCGTAATCGCGCAGCTCGGCGGCCTCCGGCGTGCCGATCGTCTTGCCCTCGGCGCGCAGCCTGATCACGCGGGTGAGCGAATCCTTCATCGGCCGGTTGATCACGACGATGACGCCGGCACCTTCCTCGGCGATGGTCTCCATCGACTGCGCGAGCAGGCCGGAGCGCTCGGATTCCTCGCCGAACGCATCGGCGAACATCGACAGGCTGTGCATGCGCACCAGGGTCGGCTTGTCCGGGTCGATCTTGCCCTTGACCAGCGCGATCTGCTCGTCGCCGGTCGCCTTGTTGAAGAAGGTCATCGCCTTCCAGTCGCCGCCCCATTTGCTGTGGAACACCATCTCGGCGCGCTTCTCGACGAGATGGTCGTGGCGGCGGCGATAGGCGATCAGGTCGCGGATCGTGCCGATCTTGAGATTGTGGAGCTGCGCGAAGGAAACGAGATCGTCGAGGCGCGACATCGTCCCGTCCTCGTTCATGATCTCGCAGATCACGCCCGAGGGGTTGAGGCCGGCCAGCCGCGACACGTCGACCGCGGCCTCGGTATGGCCGGCGCGGACCAGCACGCCGCCCTCGCGCGCGACCAGCGGGAAGACATGGCCGGGCGTCACGATCTCCTCGCGGCTCTTCGACGAATCGATCGCCACCGCGACGGTGCGGGCGCGGTCGGCGGCGGAAATGCCGGTGGTCACGCCGTCGCGTGCCTCGATCGAGACGGTGAAGGCGGTCTCGTGGCGCGTGCCGTTGTGGCGGCTCATCAGGTCGAGCCCGAGCTCGTCGACGCGCTTCTTGGACAAGGCCAGGCAGATCAGGCCGCGGCCATGCCGCGCCATGAAGTTGATCTTCTCCGGCGTCGCCATCTGGGCGGGGATGACCAGGTCGCCCTCATTCTCGCGATCCTCGTCATCGACCAGGATGAACATCCGGCCGTTGCGCGCTTCGTCGATGATTTCCTCAGGGCTGGAGAGGAAGCCGTGGCGCAGGCGGGCCAGCTCAGGCTTTTGCACGATAATGCTCCATGCGTTGCAGGTAGCGGGCGAGCACGTCGATCTCGATATTGATCGGATCGCCGGCCGCGAGGCTGCCGAAAGTGGTGACGGCCGCGGTATGCGGGATGATGTTGACGCCGAAGGTCACGCCGGCGGGCGAATCCTCCACGTCGTTGACGGTCAGCGAGACGCCGTCGAGCGTGACCGATCCCTTGGGCGCAATGAACGGGGCGATCTCGGCGCCGGCCGTGATCCGCACGCGGTGCGATCCGCCTTCCTCGACGATGGAGGCGACTTCGCCGATGCCGTCGACATGGCCGGTGACGATATGGCCGCCCAGTTCCTCGCCCAGCTTCAGCGCGCGCTCCAGGTTGAGCTTGCGCCCCTCGGTCCATTGCCCCTGCGCCGTGCGGCTGATGGTTTCGCCCGACACGTCCACCGCGAACCAGTTCGGGCCGCCACCCGCGGATTTGTCGATCACCGTCAGGCACACGCCCGAGCAGGAGATCGAGGCACCGAGATCGATCGTCGCGGTGTCATAGCTGGTGCCGATCACGACGCGCGTGTCGGCCAGCGCCTCGACGCGCTCCACGGTGCCGATATCGGTGACGATTCCAGTGAACATCAAACCTGTCCTTTGGCGCGCTCGTAGACCTCGACTCGGTCGCTGCCAAGCCGCCGCGCGTCGTGCAGCGTCCAGCGGCCATGCGCCGCGGCGAGATCGGCCAGGCCGATATCGGGCAAGGTGCGGCCCGCCCCGATCAGGATCGGCGCGCGGTACAATAACAGCCGGTCGACCAGGTCGGCGGAAAGGAACGCCGCCGCCGTCGCCACGCCGCCCTCGACCAGCAGATGGTCGATGCCCTTCAACTGGTGAATATCGGCGGGATCGTGCAGCACTTCCCAGCCGTCGGGCGCATTGCCATGCGACAGCAGCAGCAGCCGCCGCGGGCTCCGCCCCTCCAGCCCCGCCAGGCGGACATCGAGCGTCGGCGCATCCGCCGTCAGGGTCGCGTGCCCGACCAGGATCGCTTCGTGCCGGGCCCGCTCGACATGGGCATGCGCTCGCGCCTCCGCGCCGGTGATCCATTTGCTGGTGCCGTCGCCCATCGCCACCGCGCCGTCGAGCGACAAAGCGAGCTTCAGCGTCACCTGCGGCCGGCCCAGCGCCTGGCGGATGAGGAATCCGGCCATCGCGCGGCGCGCATCGCCGTCGCGAAGATCGGTCGTGACCTCGATCCCCGCGCCGCGCAGCCGCTCGATGCCGTCGCCGTCGGTGCGGGGGTCGGGATCGCCGAGCGCGATGATCACACGCGCCACCCCGGCCGCGATCAGCAGGTCCGAACAGGCCGGGCCGCGCGGCGATTGATGCGCGCAGGGTTCCAGCGTGACGTAGCAGGTCGCGCCGCGCGCTCTGTCGCCGGCTTCGGCCAGCGCCATCGCCTCGGCATGCGGACGCCCCCCCGGCTGAGTCCAGCCGCGCCCGACGACGCGCCCGTCCCGCACGATCAGACAGCCGACATTGGGGTTGGGCGCGGTCAGCCCCTTGCCGCGCTCGCTCAGCGCGAGCGCCGCCCCCATCCAGCGCGCGTCGGCAATCGTCAGAATCCGTACTTCTTCAGCTTGTCGTCGAGGCGCTTATAGGCAGCCTGGGTCTCGGCCTGCTGCTTCTTCATCTCGTCGGCTTCGGCCTTTTCCTTCGGGCCGTCGATCTTCTGCTGCGCGATGATCTGCTCGTCGCTGCGGTTGGCGGGCCATTGCTCCGCATAGACGATGTTCGGGCGATATTCCTTCTGGACCTCGGAATTGTTCGCGATGGCGAACATGATGGTCCAGGTCACGATGATGGCCAGGACCAGGAAGACCAGCTCATAGGTCTTGCGTGACGCCAGATACTGGCGAAGGTCGCGATAGGCGCGCAGGGGCGAGATGGTGCGCAGGAAACTCATCGCGACAAGATAGGCGCAGGGCCGGCGGGATGCCAGCCCTGCAAGGTCTCCCGATCGTGCCGGACGTCCAAGGTTATGCCCGACGCGATCGGAAGGGGGTCATTCGTCGTTCATGACGAAGCTGACGGCCATGGTACGCCAGGCCTCGACCGCGACGCCGTCGCGCGTGCCCGGGGTCAGGCGCCATTTCTCGAGCGCGCGACGCCGCGTCGCCTCGAAGAAGGAGTCGCTCGCGGCGCTGACCTTCTCGACCTGCTTCACCCGGCCGTCGGTGCCGACCAGCACGCGGACCACCACCCGGCCCTCGCGGCCGAGGCGTCGCTCGTCGCTGGGATAGTCGGGCTGATAGTTGAAGCGCGGGTTGATCCCGGGCCCGACGACCACCGGCGGCTTGGGCGGGACAGTGAGTATCTCGCCGGCGGTGCCGCTGGTCGTGCCTTCGGTAAGGTCGGATCTCAGCGGGGATGAGTCGACAGTGAACACCGGCGGAGCGTCTATTTTCACGATGGTATCCGTCGGGGTGATCCGCGTAAGTGGATCGGCCTTCACCACCTCGGGCGTTTTCGGCGGCGGCGGGTTGAGCGGCGGCTCCGGCGGCAAAGCGATATTCACCACGTCGATGCCTCCGTCCTGGATTTTCTTCACGAAATCCGGCGCCGAAAAGATCATCCCGGTCATGATCCCGCCGACCAGCAGCGCCGAGAGGCCAAGGCTGGCCGGGTCCAGTTTCTTCTGTTTGGTATAACGGTCTGCGTACATCGCCTGCCTCCATCGTCTCCTTGGTGGGCGGTCGAGTCTGTCGCTCGATCTCGACGGCGATGATACAACATTACTATCTAGATACAAGATATCATTTCACGCCGGTGGCCAACACCATGTCGCCTTCCCCGGCGAAGGCCGGGGCCCAGTCGGGGGACGATCATGGCGAGGCGCTGCGCGCCGTTACAACAACCTGTCCGACTGGACCCCGGTCTTCGCAAGGGGAAGCAGGAAGGGACCTGCCAAAGCGTCGCGGCGAACTCAGCCCGTCAGCCGCTCGACCGCCCGCTCGCGCCCGATCAGCGGCAGCAACGCCTTCATGTCCGGCCCATGATCGAGCCCGGTCAGCGCGCGCCGCAACGGCAGGAACAGCGCCTTGCCGCTCCGACCGCTCGACTGTTTCAGCGCCCCGGTCAGCGCATGCCAGGGGTCGGCGGCCCAGTCGATCGAGCCCGCCACCCGCGCCGCCTCGGCCAGGAAATCCGCGTCCGCCGGGTCGGCCACTGACTCGACCGGCCCCTCGATCACGCACCACCAGCCCGCTGCCTCGGCAATCACGGTCAGATTGGGCCGCACTGCTTCCCACTCGATCCGCCCCATGCCGGCGGGCAGCCGCCCGACGACCGAGTCGAAATCGAGCTGATGCACGATCCGCGTATTGACCGCGCTCAACTCCGCTTCGTCGAACCGCGCCGGCGCGCGCCCGAAGCGCCCGAAATCGAACGTCTCGATCAGCCTGGCCGTCTCGACCAGCGGCTCGACCGGATCGCTCGTGCCGATCCGCGCGAGCAGCGCGCGCACCGCTTCGGGCTCGATCCCGGCGTCGCGGAACTGGTCGACCCCGACCGATCCGAGTCGCTTGGACAATTTGCCCTCGCTCCCGACCAGCAATGCCTCATGCGCAAAGGCAGGCGGCGCGCTGCCCATCGCGGCGAACATCTGCAGCTGCAACGCGGTATTGGAGACATGATCCTCGCCGCGCACGACATGAGTCACGCCCATCTCGGCATCGTCGATCGCCGAGGGCAGCATATAGAGCCAGGACCCATCGGCGCGGCGGATCACCGGGTCGCTCATCGTCGCCGGATCGAACCGCTGGTGCCCGCGGATCAGGTCGTCCCATTCGATCGCGGCGCCATGGTCGAGCTTGAAGCGCCAGTGCGGCGCGATTCCCTCGGCCTCGAACGCCGCGTGCTGGGCGTCGCTCAGCGCCAGCGCGGCGCGGTCATAGACCGGCGGCAGACCGCGTCCCGCCGCGATCTTGCGCTTCAGGTCCAGCTCCTGCGCCGTTTCATAGGCGGGATAGACATGGCCGGCCTCGCGCAGCGCCGCGAACCGCGCCTCGTACAGCGAAAAGCGCGCCGACTGCCGCTCCTCCCCGACCGGATCCAGCCCGAGCCAGGCAAGATCGGCACGGATCGAGTCGACAAAATGCTCCTGGCTGCGCTCGGCATCGGTATCGTCGATGCGCAGCATGAAGCGCCCGCCCTGCTTTTGCGCCCATAGCCAGTTGTGGAGCGCGGTGCGGATATTGCCGACATGCAGCCGGCCGGTCGGGCTCGGCGCGAAACGGGTGAGAACGGTCATGGGTGCGGCTGTAGACGCCCCGCCGGGCGGCAACAACCGGCGACGCCCGGCGTCGATCGTGATATTAAAGGCGCAAAGGGGGAGGACGCGGTGCACCAGATCAACATCGCCGCCGCGGTCGCCGCCGGCATCGTCGGCTATTTCCCCGGCGCGCTCTGGTATTCGAAGGTCCTGTTCCTGCGCCGCTGGGCGCGCGAGATGGGCATCGACATCGACAACCCTCCCGCCGGCAAGGGGAACCATGGCCTGAAGATCGCGATCGGGGTCGCGACCTCGATCGTCGCCGCGATCGTCTTCGCGCTGATCGCCGGACCCGCGCCCGGCCTCTGCCACGCGCTGCCGCTCGGCCTGGCCTGTGGCGGCCTGATCGGCGCCGCTTTCGCGATTCAATATGTCTTCGAGGGCCGCAGCCTGGCCTTTTGGGCGATCAATGCCGGCTATCATGCCGTGCAATTCGCGCTGTTCGGGCTGGTCATCGGGCTATGGCCATGAGCGTCCGGGCGCGACTCGGCGCGCAACGGGCCTTTCCCCTCGGCGAAGTGCTGGCTAAGAGCGCCCGGCAACGGCCAGGTCCGCCGGTGAGGATATGCGTATGAAACTGATGACGGGCAATTCGAACCTGCCGCTGGCGCGGGCGATCTCGGACTATCTCGAAATTCCCCTCACCAATGCGAGCGTCCGCCGCTTCGCCGATGAGGAAGTGTTCGTCGAGATCCAGGAGAATGTCCGCGGCGAGGACGTGTTCGTGCTCCAGTCGACCGGCTATCCGGCCAACGACAATCTCATGGAGCTGCTGATCTGCATCGACGCGCTCCGCCGCGCCTCGGCCAAGCGCATCACTGCCGTGATCCCCTATTTCGGCTATGCCCGGCAGGACCGCAAACCCGGGCCGCGCACCCCGATCTCGGCCAAGCTGGTCGCCAATCTGATCACCGTCGCGGGGGCCGACCGCGTGCTCTCGGTCGATCTCCATGCCGGACAGATCCAGGGTTTCTTCGATATCCCGACCGACAATCTCTACGGCGCACCGGTCATGTCGGCCGACATCCTGACGCGTTTCGGCGACCGCAACCTGATGGTCGTGTCGCCTGACGTGGGCGGCGTGGTCCGCGCCCGCGCGCTGGCCAAGCGGCTCGACAACGCCCCGCTCGCGATCGTCGACAAGCGCCGCGAACGCGCCGGCGAATCCGAGGTGATGAACATCATCGGCGAAGTGGAGGGGCGTTTCTGCATCCTGATCGACGACATCGTCGATTCGGCCGGCACCTTGTGCAACGCCGCCGCCGCGCTGAAGGAAGCGGGTGCCGAGGGCGTGGTCGCCTATGTCACGCACGGGGTCCTGTCGGGCGGCGCGGTGGCGCGGGTCGAAGGGTCGTCCCTCGAGGAACTGGTCATCACTGATTCAATCGGCGGCCATGATGTGGTGATGAACGCGAAGCGCATCCGCCACTTGACCATCGCGCCGCTGCTGGCCGAGGCGATCAAGCGGATCGCGGACGAGACCTCGGTCTCGTCGCTCTTTGACTAGGTGAAGAAAGCGACGCCCGGTCGGGCGATGACGGGCGGAATCCGCGTCAAATAAAGCGCACAGTAATGCCGATAGGGGTCGCGTAATTCCGCGACTATTCGCGGATCGACTGCAAGTGGGTGCGATTCGACGCCCGGGAACTCGGCCGCCGCCCGCCATGACGTCGCACTGTAACGCTGTTGGACCGGTCGACAGCACGCAAGATCAGCCCCGATTCAGCCCCCGCGCAAGTGGGTCGCGAAATTCGACGGATATTGGGCGGTCTCCCAATAACGAGGCGCGGAAGAGGCTCGTGTGACTGTCGGATAGAGGCGCCGTTGCTTCAGGCGAGGCCGTCCCAGACGAGTTTTACGCCGACCAGCACCATCAGCAGATAGATCGCGGTGTAGAAGCGCGTCGGGGACACGCGTCGCACCAGCCACACGCCCGCCAGGGTCGAGGCGATCGCCACCGGCAGCAAGGTCGCCGCCGCCAGCAGATTCTCGCGGCTGAACTGGCCGAGCGCCCAATAGGCCGGCACCTTCAGCCAGTTGGTGACCGCGAAGAAGATCGCGGTGGTGCCGACCAGCACGTCGCGCTCGAGCCGTTTCGGCATCACCCAGATCTGGAAGGGCGGCTGTCCGGCATGGGCGATCTGGCTGGTGAAGCCCGAGGCAATGCCGAACAGGGTGCCGACCCAGCCGGGCGATCGTGCCGGTGCCGCGATCGCCCCGCGCCGGTCGACCCATAGCCGATAGGTCCCGAACAGGATCGAGATCGCGCCGACCACGCCCAGCACCGCGCTTTCCGACACCCGTGCCGCGAAGAACCAGCCGAGCGCAATGCCGATCAGCGATCCCGGCAGCATCCAGCCCAGCACATGCCCGTCCCATTGCTTGCGGAACGCCCACACGCCGACCACGTCCTGCACGATCAGGATCGGCAACAGGATCGCCGCCGCCCTGACCGGGGAGATCGCCAGCGCCAGGATCGGCAGCGACAAGGCGCCCATGCCGACGAACCCGCCCTTGGACAGACCGATCAGCGTCACCGCCGGCACCGCGAGCGCGTAGAAATACCAGTCGGGAATGGTTCAGCTCCGCTCGGCGATGCGGGCGAGATGTGCGGTGATGCGCAGCAGCACGATCAGGATCGCCGCGGCGAAGCCGGCGAGCGCCAGCACGGCATAGGTCAGCGCCTCGAGCAACTGCGCGCCGGCATCCTGCGCCGCGGCGCCCGGTACCGCGACGCGCTGGAGCGGCTGGCCGGCGGGGACCGGCGTTCCGGGCTCCGCACCGCCCGGCGCCGGCGCTTCCCGCACGGCTTCGGGCGGTGGCGTGCGGGGGTCGGGCGTGCTTTCGGCCGGCGGCATGCCGCTGCGCAGGGTGCCGTTGCCGCGCGAGGCGGATTCGAGCGAGGCCAGGATCGCGAAGGTGGCAAGCCCGCTCAGGACCAGCAACAGGGTGCGGCCGATCCAGTCGAACATCTAGCGCTCTGCTCCCTCACCCGCCGGCGCGCGCATTCCAGCATGGCCGCGGCGCTTCAGCTCCGCCTTGAGCGCTTCGGGCTTCGGCGCCCAGAGGAAGCCGAAGCTGACCGTGCCGGCCTTGGTCTCCACCACATGGTGCAGCCGGTGCGCCTGGATGATCCGCTTCATATAGGTCGATTTCGGCAGATAGCGGTGGTTCAGCCTCTTGTGGACGATGACGTCGTGAAAGCCGAAATAGATCGCGCCATAGGCCGCGATCCCCGCGCCGATCCAGGTGAAGCCCGGCCACCAGCCGAGCCGCACACCGCCGAGCAGCAGCACGAAGGAGGGCACGGCGAAGATCGCCGCGTAGAGATCGTTCAGCTCCCAGGCGCCGGTGCGCGGGCGATGATGGCTCCTGTGCAGGAACCAGCCCGGTCCGTGCATGATCCAGCGGTGCGCGACATAAGCGAAGCCCTCCATCCCAAGAACGGTGGCGAGGAACAGGATCAGGCCGATTGTCCAATGCATCCGGTACGATATAGCCGTGCCTGGCCCGAGTTGCACGACAGGATGGATGAAATGCGCTTCTTGCCGATCAGCGTCTTGATGCTGCCGCTGCTGATGTCGGGCTGCTCGACGCCCGAGGCGATGACGCGCGAGGGCCTCGTCAGTGCCGGCATCTCGAAGCCGGTCGCCGCCTGCATGGCCGCGCGCATGGTCGACCGCCTGTCGCTGCTGCAGCTTCGCCGCCTCGCCGGGCTGGGCAAGGCGGAGCGCGCACGCGATCTCGACCAGTTTCTCTACCGGGTGCGCTCGCTCCGGGACCCGGAGATCGTGGGCGTGTCGGCCAGCTCGGCCGCGCTTTGCGTCACTGGTCTGGCCCGCTGATGCTTGCGGGGGTGGATTCGCCGTCCACCCTGTGCTTAAGGCTCCAGCATCCCCGATCTTCGAAAGGCATGTGAGCCCCATGAACATCCACGAATACCAGGCCAAAGAGCTTCTCGCGAAATTCGGCGTGCCCGTCCCGGCAGGCTTTGCGGCGCTCAGCGTGGATGAAGCAGTGGCCGCGGCGGGCAAGCTGCCCGGGCCGCTCTATGTGGTGAAGGCGCAGATTCACGCCGGCGGCCGCGGCAAGGGCAAGTTCAAGGAACTCGGCCCCGACGCCAAGGGCGGCGTCCGGCTCGCCCGCACTGCCGACGAAGTCCGCGCGGCGGCGACCGACATGCTCGGCAACACGCTGGTGACGATCCAGACCGGCGAGCACGGCAAGCAGGTCAACCGCCTCTACGTCACCGACGGCGTCGACATCGCCAAGGAATTCTACCTCGCGCTCCTCGTCGATCGCGCCACCGGCCGAGTCGCTTTCGTGGTGTCGACCGAGGGCGGCATGGACATCGAGACCGTCGCGCATGACACGCCGGAAAAGATCCAGACCTTCGACGTCGATCCCGCGACCGGCTTCATGCCGCATCACGGCCGCGCCGTGGCGAATGCGCTCGGGCTCAAGGGCGATCTCGCCAAGCAAGCCGCTAATGTCGCGTCGAAGCTGTACGACGCCTTTATCGGCACCGATGCCTCGCAGATCGAGATCAACCCGCTTGCCGTCACCGACGACAACAAGCTGCTGGTGCTCGACGCCAAGGTCGGTTTCGACACCAATGCGCTGTTCCGCCACAAGGACCTGATGGAGCTGCGCGACGAGACCGAGGAGGATCCTTCGGAGCTCGAAGCGTCCAAGTACGACCTCGCCTATATCAAGCTCGACGGCGATATCGGCTGCATGGTCAACGGTGCCGGCCTCGCCATGGCGACGATGGACATCATCAAATTGAACGGCATGTTCCCGGCCAACTTCCTCGATGTCGGCGGCGGCGCCAACAAGGAGAAGGTGACGGCGGCGTTCAAGATCATCCTCGCCGATCCGGCGGTGAAGGGCATCCTGGTCAACATCTTCGGCGGCATCATGAAGTGCGACATCATCGCCGAGGGCATCGTCGCCGCGGCGAAGGAAGTGAACCTCTCGGTGCCACTGGTCGTTCGGCTCGAAGGCACCAATGTCGAGGAGGGCAAGAAGATCCTTTCGACGTCCGGTCTCGCGATCGTCCCCGCCAATGATCTGGGCGATGCCGCCCGCAAGATCGTCGCCGAGGTGAAAGCGGCCGCCTGAACCTTTTCCCTCCCCGGGAAGCGTTCGGTCACAGGAGTGGATTGCAATGAAGGTGCTGGTCCCGGTCAAGCGCGTGCTTGACTATAACGTAAAGCCCCGGGTGAAGGCCGACGGGACGGGGGTCGACCTCGCCAACGTCAAGATGAGCATGAACCCGTTCGACGAGATCGCGGTAGAAGAGGCGATCCGCCTCAAGGACAAGGGTGTCACGGAGATCGTGGTCGTCTCGATCGGCGAGCAGAAGGCGCAGGAAACGCTGCGCACCGCGCTCGCCATGGGCGCTGACCGCGCGATCCTGGTCGTCTCGGAAGAGAAGGTCGAGCCGCTCGGCGTGGCCAAGCTGCTCGCGAAGATCGTCGAGGAGGAAAAGCCCGATCTGGTCATCCTCGGCAAGCAGGCGATCGACGACGACAACAACCAGACCGGCCAGATGCTCGCCGGCCTGCTCGGCGTCGGCCAGGCGACCTTCGCCTCGAAGGTCGAGCTGACCAGCGACTCGGTCACGGTGACGCGCGAAGTCGATGGCGGCTCGGAGACCGAGACGCTGAAGCTTCCCGCGATCATCACTACCGATCTTCGCCTCAACGAGCCGCGTTATGCCTCGCTGCCCAACATCATGAAGGCCAAGTCCAAGCCGCTCGCGCAGAAGACGCCCGCCGATTACGGCGTCGACGTCGCGCCGCGCCTGACCACGCTCAAGGTGGTCGAGCCCGCCAAGCGCTCGGCCGGCGTCAAGGTCGCCGATGTCGATGAACTGGTGGCCAAATTGAAGGCGATGGGAGTCGCGAAATGAAGACGCTCGTCTGGGTCGAACATGACGGCAAGGCCGTCAAGGACGCCACGCTCGCCGTGGTCACCGCCGCGTCGAAGCTCGGCGAGGTCCATCTGCTCGTCGCGGGCCAGGGCGTCGATAGCGTCGCCGCCGAAGCCGCGAAGATCGCCGGCGTCGGCAAGGTCCATGTCGCCGATGACGCCGCCTATGCGCATGCGCTCGCCGAGAATGTCGCGCCGCTCGTCGTCGCACTGATGGGCGATCACGATGCCGTGCTGTTCCCGGCCACCTCGAACGGCAAGAACATCGCCCCGCGCGTCGCTGCGCTGCTCGACGTGATGCAGATCAGCGACATCCTGTCGGTCGAGGGGCCAGACACGTTCACGCGTCCGATCTACGCCGGCAACGCCATCGCCACGGTGCAGACGAAGGACGCCAAGCTGGTCATCACCGTGCGCGGCACGGCGTTCGAAAAGGCAGCGACCGAGGGCGGTTCGGGCACGATCGAGGCCGTCGCTTCGACGGGCGATAAGGGTCTGTCGACCTTTGCCGGCGCCGAGATCGCCAAGTCCGAGCGTCCCGAACTGACCAGCGCGAAGATCATCGTGTCGGGCGGCCGCGCGCTGCAGAACTCGGAGAATTTCCACTCGATCATCGAGCCGCTCGCCGACAAGCTCGGTGCCGGCGTCGGCGCCTCGCGCGCCGCGGTGGACGCGGGTTACGTGCCCAACGACTATCAGGTCGGCCAGACCGGCAAGATCGTCGCGCCCGAAGTCTATATCGCGATCGGGATCTCCGGCGCGATCCAGCATCTGGCGGGCATGAAGGACTCCAAGACGATCATCGCGATCAACAAGGACGAGGACGCCCCGATCTTCCAGGTGGCCGACATCGGCCTGGTCGGCGATCTGTTCAAGATCGTGCCGGAGCTGACGGAGAAGCTCGCCTGAAGCGAGGCACGCAGCGCAAGCTGCGTGCCGGTGCGAGTCGCGAAGCCGGCTCGCACGCTGAAGGCCGGCCGGCGCGGCTGTGGCCGCGACCGACGAGACGCGGGATTTACTCCCGCGTCGCTGGCCCGATAAGACTCGGTCATGGATAGCGATCGCCTCCATGTTCTCACAGGCGGTCCGGGTTCGGGCAAGACGACGCTGATCGAGGCGCTCGCGTCGCGACCAGCCCCGAAGTCCGCCGCGCGTCGGGCCGTACTGGCCCCGTTTTTCATTATGCTCGCGCGCGCACCGAAATCCTGACAGTCCAATCTACCAGGGCAGCGGGGAACCGTCTGTATTGACGAAGCAGCCATTGAGCGCGGGCGTCGCCACCTCTTCCACGAAGTTCACAATCTCCACCGCCGCTTCATCGGGGCTCAGAGGCGCCTGCTCGCCTCCCATATCGGTCCTGACCCAGCCGGGATTTAGAGCTGTCGCCACGAAACCCTCTGGACCCCACTCGGCCGCGAGGTTGCGGACAATCTGGTTGAGCGCGCTTTTGCTTGCCCGATACGCCAGCATTGATCCGTCGGTGTTTCCAGACAGGGAGGCGTTGCCGGTGCTCATCATGACTATCAGCTTCCCCTCGGCAGCTAGCAACTGATGCCGCAAGGATTTCGCCAAGACCATCGGCGCTACGACGTTGACAGACAAAGTCGCTACAAAATCGTCGGGATCGAACTCACGTGTGTGGAAGGCGCGTGGTCCGAAACTCGCCGCGTTGCAGATGAGGACGTCAACAGGCCGTTGGATGCTGGCGCAGGCCGTCTCCACAGCTTTGTGATCGGCCATGTCGCAATGATGGAAGGATAGGCGCTCATGTTCCTCCGTTGCCCATGGTGGGGGGGAACGCCCAATGCCCACCACAAACCATCCAGCGCGCAGAAAAGCGCGTGCGACAGCCTCCCCAATGCCTCGATTTACTCCGGACAGAACAACCGTTTTCATGCGTTTTCAGGCAACAGCTCAAGGGCTCCCGCCTCACCGCGGCTGTCGTAATAAGCGACAGCGCCTTTCGCGAAATAATGACTCACGATCGAGAGGCGTGTTTTCTCCCGGTCGATGCGCGGACTGCCACCGTGTACAAGATTCTCATGCCAGACAAGTATCTGTCCAGCTTTGGGTCGATAGGCCGCACGTTCGTAGCCGCCTTCCTCCAACAGTCGGCGTACCTCCGCGTCAAAGATTACATAAGAGGAGTAATCTTGATCCACCTTCTCCAAGCCTAGGTCGCCGGCCCGTAACCTCTGGGATTTGTGGCTACCAGGATAAACGAACAACTCGCCCGAGTCCGGCTGAACGTCTTCCAACGCGATCCAGACACCGCACATAAAGCCGGCAGGATAGGGCGTGAGATGAATCGTGTCCTGATGAGCGTTCTGCTCCGAACCATTTACATAGGTTAAAGTCTGGCAAGCACTAGGCGTGTCGCGAAAGTGCGACTTAAGAAACGCCATAACTTCCGGATAAAGCCATATCTTTCTGCCAGCTTCAAGTCGGTGTGCTTCGTGGATGCGCTGGCTGGTCCCTTTCTCGTAATGCAGGCGGCCACTTTCGATTGCTTCGTCAAGCTCGATCGTGAACTCCTCGATCAGATCCGGTGGCAGCTGTTCGGGCAGAATGCAAAAGCCCCACCTCTCTAAATGGCGGTGCGCCCTTTCCATGTCGGCGGGTGGATCGAAGCTCAAGGGAACCTCGATAGGCTCAATTTCGTCAAACCACGCCCTGGCCCTGCCCTTCTCGTAAGGGAAGATCTTGCTATCGATCACGCGCGGTTGGATCGCGCCGGTGCCGTGAGCGCGCAGATCTTCCGCAACCTGGGCACCCAGCGGAGTATTGTTGTTCACAATGAGCGGCTTTGCGGGAAATGCCGCCCTGCTGCCGTCCGCGAAATCAACCGACACTATAGCGTTCGCAGGGCCGTTCGGCAGTAGATGCGTCATCAGATTGACTTCGATGCGCAAATCGCTCGGCGAGGAAGAGACAACGCACTCTGCTCCTCCGAACGAAGCTTCGGAACCACCTACCGAAACATTGATGCGCACTGGATCGGAGCTGGCTTCCCAGACGTGGCCCACCAGCCTTATAAGTCCAAACACCCGCACTTGATCCGACCTGTTCCCTATCCCGAGACCAGACATTCCAGGCGTGCCCATCGTGGCATTCTCCATTTGAGGTGTCTTTTTGTTTGACGGGACAGTGCTACGCAATCGCCGCAGCAAACCCAACTTCACACCATTTCTACCATGTATCCGCGCTCCTAAAGCAGCAAGCCCTCCGCCAGCTAACATTTCGAAAATCGATGAATCCGTCGGTATAGGGATCGGAAAAGCCTGCTGTAGATCGACCCGATATCGATAAAGGACGCGATATGAGTTATCAATCGTTCTACGTCCGCAAGCTTGGCGTAAATCTGCTTGAGCGCTGTCGCCCGGCCCTTGCGGTCCTTCCAGGAGGCGAAGTCATCTCGCGCAGAAAGTCCGCATCCGGGCTCTTCCGCAGAAACGCTTGCAGGTCCATCGTGTCGTTGGTCATCGGGATCTCCGCTGGTTCGAGTGTCGCAATCCAACCCTAATCGAGATCATCGACGGCCGCCTGCGCCTGCCGTGAGCACGCCGTCGACGGTCTGGCGGCGCCGTATGGTTGCGGCGGTCGCGCATCGCGTCGGCACAGGCGAGCGATCGCCCAGCACCCCCGTCTCCGCGCCGGATCAGCCCGGCTTGCGGAACTTGTAGATGAACTGGTCGGTGTGGCCGCGGATCTTCTCGTCGAACACCGGCAGGCTGTGGTCGTCGGCCGGATTGTTCAACACCTTGCTCTCGCCGACGAACTTGAAGCCGGCCGCGATCACCTGGAGCTTCACTGTAGTGGCGTCGATGCGATGGAGCGTCTTGGTGGTGGTCAGGCCGGCGCCGGCCGCACTGGCGTGGTCGATCACGAGATAGGTGCCGCCCGGCTTCAGCAGCCTGAACACACCGTTGTTCACTGCCGCGAGCGCGGCCTCGCCACCCGAATTGGCGACGTCGTGATAATTCTCTACCGTCATGAACAGGTCGACCGGCGTGTCGCTGCTCGGGATGTCGGTGGGGCCGACCACCGGCGTGACGTTCGCCAGGTTCTTCGCCTTCAGCGCGTCGATCGTCGCGGTTGCCCGCGCGCCCGACACTGCCGGCCACATCGGATAGACATGGCCCTTGGGGCCGACCACGCCGGTCAGGATGCGAGTCCAATATCCCCGGCCCGGCAGATAATCGATCACCGTGTCGCCCGGCCCGACGCCGGCGAAGATCAGCGTCTCGGCTGCCTTGCGCCGGGCATCGTCGACGGCCTGGTCGGTCCGTGCCGGATCGGCGAGGGCGGCGGTGACGGCCTTTCTGGTCTCGGCCGCCGGATGGTCCTTCGCGATTGCCGCCGTCGCCATCAGCGCCACGATCGCGGCGCCCGTCAATGCTACCCTCATGCCCGTCTCCCTAGATTTGGATCTTCTACACGTCCAGATTCACCACGCTCAGCGCATTGTCCTGAATGAACTCCCTGCGGGGCTCAACGACATCGCCCATCAGCCGGGTGAAGATCTCGTCGGCCACATCGGCCTGTTCGATCTCGACGCGGAGCATCGACCGGTTCTGCGGATCGAGCGTGGTTTCCCAAAGCTGCTCGGCATTCATCTCGCCCAGGCCCTTGTAGCGCGAGATCGCTAGGCCCTTGCGGCCGGCGAGCAGGATCGCGTCAAGCAACTGGCTCGGCCGCGCAACCATCGTCTCACCCTTGCCGAGCGCGGCGGGGGCGTCATCCTCTTCCTCGGCCGCATCCACTTCGGCCTGCGCCGCCGCAGCGGCCTTGGTCGAGACGAGCTTGGCGGTCTGTACGAACGCATCGCCCTGTTCGGTGGCAAGGGCGTGCAGCTTGCGCGCTTCGGCCGAACCGAGGAATGCTGCCTCGATGATGTGATGATCGGTGACGCCGCGCCAGATACGCTTGAACTGGATGCTGCCTTCCTCAGTGACCGAGGCCGACCAGCGCGCGTCCGCATCCGCTGCGTCGAGCCCGCGCACCACCGTTTCGAGCAGCACGCCACGCGCCTGATTGGACAGGGTCGTATCGAGCACGCCGCTCATCGCCAGCGCCTCGACCATGGTCGGGTCGTAGCGGCGCGGGACATAGCGCATCAGCGTGCGCATCCGCCGGGCATGATCGACCAGCGACCGCAGATCGGCCCCGCTGCGCGCACCGCCCGCGCCTTCGAGCACGCTCGACGCAACGCCGTTCTCGACCAGATATTCGTCGAGCGCGTTGTCGTCCTTCAGATAGACTTCGGATCGACCGCGCGTCGCCTTGTACAGTGGCGGCTGGGCGATGAAGAGGTGCCCATTGGTGATGATCTCGGGCATCTGCCGGTAGAAGAAGGTCAGCAACAGGGTGCGGATATGCGCACCGTCCACGTCGGCGTCGGTCATGATGACGATCTTGTGGTAGCGCAGCTTCTCGACGTTGAAGTCGTCGCGGCCGATGCCGGTGCCCATCGCCTGGATCAGCGTGCCGATCTCGCGGCTCGACAGCATCCGATCGAAGCGCGCGCGTTCGACGTTCAGGATCTTGCCGCGCAACGGCAGGATCGCCTGGAAATGCCGGTCGCGGCCCTGCTTCGCCGATCCGCCGGCCGAATCGCCCTCGACCAGGAACAGCTCGGACTTGGCCGGATCGCGCTCCTGGCAATCGGCGAGCTTGCCGGGCAGCGAGGCGATGTCCATCACGCCCTTGCGCCGGGTCAGTTCGCGCGCCTTCTTGGCGGCCTCGCGGGCAGCGGCGGCATCGATGATCTTGGCGACGATCGACCGGCCATGCCCAGGATTTTCCTCGAGCCACTCGGCCAGCTTGTCCGCCATCAGGCTTTCCAGCGGCTGGCGCACTTCGGACGAGACCAGCTTGTCCTTGGTCTGCGAACTGAACTTGGGATCGGGCAGCTTGACCGAGACGATCGCGGTAAGGCCCTCGCGCATGTCGTCGCCGGTCAGCGTAACCTTCTCCTTCTTCAGGAGCCCGGACTTCTCGGCATAATTGTTGAGCGTGCGTGTCATCGCGGCGCGGAACGCG
Organism: Sphingomonas sp. P2_B6; assembly: GCF_056404755.1. Classification (NCBI taxonomy): domain Bacteria; kingdom Pseudomonadati; phylum Pseudomonadota; class Alphaproteobacteria; order Sphingomonadales; family Sphingomonadaceae; genus Sphingomonas; species Sphingomonas sp. P2_B6. Next base: position 33,037 of record NZ_JBFUDK010000006.1, on the reverse strand, counting down.
GCGAGGTGGGTGCCGCCGTCGCGCTGCGGGATGTTGTTGGTGAAGCAGAGGACATTCTCGTAATAGCTGTCGTTCCACTCCAGCGCGACGTCGATCGTCACATCGTCGCGGGTGCCCGAGATCGCCACCGGGTCCGGCATCAGCGGAACCTTGTTGCGGTCGAGATATTTCACGAACGCCGCGATACCGCCCTCGTAGAACAGTTCGATCGTCTTCAGCTCTTCATGCCGCGCGTCGTTCAGGAACAGCCGCACGCCCGAATTGAGAAAGGCGAGCTCGCGGTAGCGATGTTCGAGCTTCTCGAAATCGAATTCGACGATCTTGAAAGTGGCGGGGCTGGGCAGGAAGGTCACCCGCGTGCCCTTACGGCCCGGCGCCGGGCCGACGATCTTAAGCGGCGCCACCGCGTCGCCGAACGCAAAGCGCATATAATGCTCGGTCTCGTCGCGCCAGATCGTCAGGTCGAGCCATTCGCTGAGCGCATTGACCACCGAGACGCCGACGCCGTGCAGGCCGCCGGAAACCTTATAGGCATTGTCGTCGGAAGTGTTCTCGAACTTGCCGCCGGCATGGAGCTGAGTCATGATGACCTCGGCCGCCGACACGCCCTCTTCGGAGTGGATGCCAGTTGGGATGCCGCGGCCATTGTCGGTCACCGAGACTGAGCCGTCGGGGTTGAGCGTTATGTCGATGCGGTCGCAATGCCCGGCCAGCGCCTCGTCGATCGCGTTGTCGGAAACCTCGAACACCATGTGGTGGAGGCCCGAACCATCGTCGGTATCGCCGATATACATGCCGGGACGTTTGCGGACCGCGTCGAGGCCCTTCAGCACCTTGATTGAATCAGCGCCGTAATCGTTCGTGTTGGGATCTTCTGCCATGCCAAGCATATAGGGATTGAGGCGCGGAAACGGAAGCAAAATGCCGTGGTTGGACGGCCGCCCGCACGCAGCGGACGACCGTCCCGAAACGCCTGATTTTCAGATGCTTAGTCGGCGCGCGCGAAGCGGTCCGCACGCTGGCCGAGCAGCGTGACTTCGACCCGGCGATTCTGGCGCATGCCGGCCGGCGTCGCATTGGTCGCGACCGGATCCGCCTCGCCATGCCCGACCACCGCGAAACGCGCCCGCGTTACGCCAAGCTCGTCAAAGGCGGTGCGCACGCTGGTCGCGCGACGCTCCGACAGGTCCTGATTGTGCGCATCGGTGCCGCGGCTGTCGGTATAGCCGTCGATCGCGACGCGCACACCCGGTTCGGCGCGCAGATAGGAAGCGAGCGGCCGCAGCTTCTCGATCGCGCCGGGGCGCAGCACCGCGCTGTCGGTCTTGAACAGCACGTCTTCCTGCAGCCGAAGCGTGGCGCCGCGCGACGTCTGGCGGAAGCCATAGCCGCGCATCGCGCCGCGATCCCATCCGCCGCCACGTTCCTCGACCACGACGGTGCGGTCGCGCGAGCTCCAGTCGAACCGGTCGCGGCGAGCGCCGGCGACCTGAGCGAAAGCGCGATTGGCGGCGTTGGCCTCGCGCGGGCTGACCCGTCCGTCATGGTTGAAGTCGAAATTGCGCATCACGAAGGCGCGGCCGCGATTGGTCGCGCGCAATTCGCGGTATAGGATCGGCACGCCGGCGCCGACCAGGCCGTAGTCGCGGTCGCCCGGGCGTCCGCCACCCCAGTCCCAGCGATCCTGGGCAAGGGCGGGGCTGGAGCCCGCGGTAAGCGCGGTCGCGGCGATGGCTATGGCTATCATTGGGTTCTTCACTGTTCTTCTCCATGGCCCCCGCCATGAAGAGGTTTCTGCCACCCGTCGCTTGAACGCGGTGTGAGCCGACCCGACAGGCGAGGTTCAGCGTGCGCCCTGGCCGATCGTCATGCGGAACGCGTCAGGCCCGACCTCGTCGAACAAGGCGGATTCAGTGCCCGTCATCCATATCTGGCCCTTGCCCGCGAGCCGCTCAAACAGGGCGGCGCGGCGGAACGGATCGAGGTGCGCGGCGACTTCGTCGAGCAACAGGATCGGCGCCTGGCCGGTGCGCTCCGCGACCAGATCGGCATGGGCGAGCACCACGCCGAGCAGCAGCGCCTTTTGCTCGCCGGTCGAACACAGGGCCGCTGCCTGGCCCTTGCCGAGATGGGTGACCGCGAGGTCGGTGCGATGCGGGCCGACCAGCGTGCGCCCGGCAGCAGTGTCGCGGCGGCGGCCCTGGGCGAGATCGACGGCGAGCGTATCGCCCGCGCCGGTCCATCCTTCCAGCGCGAGGCCTGCGCGGGCGAACGGGCCCTCCGGCTGATCCGCCAGCCTTTCGGCCAGCGCAGCGACCGCATCGCGGCGTGCCGAATCGATCGCCACGCCATGCTCGCCCATCTGCGCCTCGAGCGCGTTCAGCCATTCCGGGTCGGCCGCGCGCGCGCCTTCGTTCGCTTCGGCAAGCAGCCGGTTGCGCGCCCGCATCGCCGCTTCGTAGCGGTTGGAATGGACCGCATGGCCGGGGTTCAACGCGAGAGTCAGCCGGTCGAGGAAACGCCGACGTTCGCTCGCTGGTTCGACGAACAAGCGGTCCATCGCCGGGGTCAGCCACAGGATGGTCAGCCATTCGGCGAGCGCGGTCGCGGCAACTGGCGCGCCCTGGATTCGGACGATGCGGCGCTCGGGTGCGGAGGGCTGGGCGCCGGTGGCGATACTGACCTCCCCTCCCGCTTGCGGGAGGGGTCGGGGGAGGGCCTGTCCAGTTAAGACGACGTCTGTTGACATGCCCTCCCCTAGCCCCTCCCCTAGCCCCTCCCGCAAGCGGGAGGGGGACGGAGAAACCGATAGAAGCGTTGCCGCTACGCCAAACCCGCCGCTACCCCCCTGCCGCGCCATCTCGCCCAGCGCCGCGCGCCGCAGCCCGCGCCCGGGGGCAAGCAGCGACACGGCTTCCAGGATATTGGTCTTGCCCGCGCCATTCTCGCCGGTCAGCACGACGAAGCCCCGCCCGGGCTCGATCGCGGTGTCGGCGTGATTGCGGAAATCGGTGAGGACCAGGCGCGACAGCATTGCCAGCGCCTTAGCCCAGTTCGTAGCCAGCTAGCGAGTGCCGCGGATCAGGCGGCGAGTTGCTCAGCGGCGGCCTTTTCCTTGCGCGCGCTGAGATAGGACGCCATTTCCGCACCCAGCTGGCGCTGCGCATGCAGATAGGCGGTCGGCGTCACGATGCCGAGCCGGGCCCGCGCCGCATCGAGCGGTTCGTGCATCAGCTTCAGATAATCCTCGCCGGAGATCCACTTGGCCTTGCGGCCGTTGCGATAGCCCTCGATCACCGCCTTGGCGAACAGCGTGCCGCCGGTGACGCGCAGGCTCTTCAGCGCCGCCGCGCCGCCGATGAATGCCCAGCCTAGCCCGCCGACCTGGGCATAGCTGAACGCGACCAATGCCGCCTCGCCCATGCTTTCGTCGGCCTTGTAGCCGGTCAGCACATGCCAGATGTCGTGGGTGTCGCGCGTCCGCCGCCCGAACCAGGCATAGGGGTGGCGCATGTCCTCTTCGCGATTGATCTTGCTGATATCGGCAAGGCCATCGGCGGAGTAACCGGTCGTCTCGAGGAAGGTGCGATAGGCCGCGCCGACCGTGCCCGGCGCGAACGACGCGACAAAGGCCTTGTCGATGAAACGCTCGGCCAGTTCGACCCGCTCATAGGCCATGCGCCCGCCTTCTTCGGTGGCGATGAAACGTCCGTAATTGTTCGCGGTGCTGCCGACATTCAGGGCGCGCATGATGCGGAACACCTGAGTCGTGTCATCGCCATTGGCCAGCAACTTGCGGATCGCGTCGAACGCCGTCCGCCAGTCGCGACGTCCGGTGGTACCGGGAAAGGGAGGAAGCTTAGCCATCGACTCGATCCTTACTGACAAGAGTGTCAATAGCTCGCCGGAGCCGACGGGTCAAGCTGCCCCCGAGTCGATGTGCACGAAGACGCAAAGGGACATTGTGAGCGGATGGGCCGCCATGAAACGACTCATCTTCATGCCGTCGCGTGATCCATTCCGAACGTATCTGACACGACGCGGCCAGTCAGGACGGATTGAGTTCCAACACCTACCCGGCCAGCGAGAATGTCACAGCATCATCGGCCCCGGAATCGGTCAGGGGCGACGACGAAGCAGAGATTACGCTATAGCGCAGATGCCCGCGGTCACACCCGCATCGGCATCAATACGTACAGCGCGGACGACTTGTCGTTCTCGCGGATCAGGGTCGGCGCGGCGGCGTCGGCGAGGTGGACCTCGATCGTGTCGCCGTCGAGCTGGCCGAGAATGTCGAGCAGGTACCGGCTGTTGAAGCCGATCTCGAACGGCATCGCGGCGTAATCGCCCGGCACTTCCTCGGCGGCGGTGCCGTTTTCGGGGCTCGTCACCGACAAGGTGATCTTGTCGCGGTCGAGCGCCATCTTCACCGCACGCGTCTTCTCGGTCGCGATGGTCGACACGCGGTCGACGCCTTCCTCGAAGCTGCGCGGATCGATCTTCAGGATCTTGTCGTTGCCGGTCGGGATGACGCGGCTGTAATCCGGGAAGGTGCCGTCGATCAGCTTCGACGTCAGCAGCGCCTGGCCCAGGTCGAAACGGATCTTGGTCGGCGACAGCGATACGCCGACCGATCCGTCGATCTCGTCGAGCAGCTTGCGCAGCTCGGCGACGCATTTCCGCGGGATGATCACGTCGGGCATGCCCTCGGCGCCGTCAGGGCGCGGCATGGTCACGCGGGCGAGGCGGTGGCCGTCGGTCGCGGCTGCCTTCAGCACTGGCAGCGGGTCGTCCGAGACGTGCCAGAAGATGCCGTTGAGGTAATAACGCGTCTCTTCGGTCGAGATGGCGAAGCGGGTCTTGTCGATGATCTGCTTGAGCGTTTCGGCGGGCAGCTCGAACGAGACGGGCAGCTCGCCTTCCGCGATCACCGGGAAATCGTCGCGCGGCAGGGTGCCGAGCTGGAATTTGGCGCGGCCCGCCATGATCGTCATCTTGCCGTCGGCGGCGGCAAGGCTGACCTGGCTGCCTTCGGGCAGCTTGCGCGCGATGTCGAACAAGGTGTGGGCGGAAACGGTGGTCGCGCCGGGCTGGTCGACCGCAGCGGAAACGGTCTCGTTGATCTGCAGGTCGAGGTCGGTCGCCATCAGCTTGAGGCCGCCGTCCGACGTCGCCTCGATCAGCACGTTGGACAGGATCGGGATGGTATTCCGGCGCTCCACCACCGACTGGACGTGGCTGAGGCCCTTCAACAATGTCGCGCGTTCGATCGTCGCCTTCATCTCATTCCCCCGGGCCGCCGCCCATGTTTCTTTCCCTCCGAGCATGCGCACCGGGGGCAATTCGCCGTCTCCTTTCCTTAACGATAAAAGGGGCCGGGGCAAGCGCCCCGACCCCTTGTTTTACGCCTGTAAACAGACGGATTGAGTCGGAAAGGTCAGAAACGATAGCCGATACCGGCCAGCACCTGATTGCGGTTGGCGTCGATGTCATAGTCCTTGGCTTCGCTGTAATGCGAGTAGCGGTATTCCGCCTTCACATAGGCCCGCGGGGTGACATTATATTCGACGCCGGCGCCGAGACGGTAGCCGTCGAGGTTGGTGTGATCCTCGATGCGCGCCGTGCCGACGGTATAGTCGGTGTTGATCCGGGCGTTGGTGTAACCGGCCTTGGCGTAGATCAGCGCACGGGGCGACGCGACGAAGCCGATGCGGCCGCCGGCATAAAGGTCGCGACCGGCACCGATGCGGATCCGGTCGCCCGCGGTCAGGATATCGGTGGCACGGACCTTGGTGGTCGAACCGGTGATCTCACCCTCGACACCGAGCACGACACCGCCGACCTGCGCGTCATAACCGAGCGCGCCGCCATAGACGAAGCCGTCCTTGCCGGTCGAATCGTCGCCACCGCCGCTGAGATTGTCGTAGCCGCCGAGCGCTTCGACACGCACGCCGGTGAAGGGGGCCTTTTCCGAATCCTGGGCGAAGGCGGGGGCTGCCAGGCCAAGACCGAGAGCGGCGGTGGCGGCGGTGAGAACAAGCTTACGCATACGATGACTCCATTGGACAGCCGGCGATGTTGAGCCGGGAAGCGTCAAATAGGGGGGCGCAACCGAGCTTGCATGAACCTCAGATAAACAAGGAAATCCGTTGCTTTTGCGCCACACGGGGTTGAAATGCGGCCCATGGATTCCAAGGCAGCGGGCGCTCCGAGACGACGGGGCAGGGACTTTATCGCGCGGCACGGCGAAACCGTGTTCAACATCGCGGGAAGATTGCAGGGCGATCACCTTCATACGCCGCTGACGCGCGCCGGATTCGCTCAGGCCGACGAAATGGGCCGGGCCTTGCGCGCCGAACTCGGCCCGAAACCCGCGCTCACTCTGTGGGCCTCGTCGACCGGCCGGGCCCTGCAGACCCTTGCGGTGATTTGCGAGCATCTCGAGCTCGACTGGCATCAGGCAAGGACCGATGCGCGCCTCGTCGAGATCGGCATGGGCAGCTGGGGCGGGCGCTATTACACCGATGTGGTGGCCGAGGTCGGGCCGGTGTTCGATCCGGTGCACCAGATGCTGGCGCCCTCGCCGGACGGCGAAGTCTATCATCAGATCGTCGAGCGCGTCTCGGGCTGGCTGGCCGATACCGACCAGGATCCGGGCGACCGGCTGGTGATCATGCACGGCATCTCCAGCCGGGTGATGCGCGGCGTGATGACCGACGCGCCGGATATTCCCGCCCTCGGTGCCCCCGCCGCGCCCGGTCTGCCGCAGGGATCGGTGGTGATGATCGAAGGCGGCGTCGAGACGGTCGTCCATACCGGCACGGGCTATTCGCCGGCGTGAAACGGGCGCTGTTCCTGCTCCTGCTGGTGGCTGCGCCCGCCGCCGCGCGCGAGTCGCTCGGCATTTTCGACCATTGGGGCGCCTTTTCCGATGCCTCGCCCCGGCGCTGCTTCGCGATCGCCGAGCCGATGGCGCGGGGCCACGTGGCCGGCTGGCGACCTTTTGCCAGCATCGCGACCTGGCCGAGCCGGGCCGCGCGCAACCAGCTCCATATCCGCCTCAGCCGCGAACGCGACCCGCGCGCCCGGGTGACCCTGTCGGTCGGTGAGCGCCGCTTCGAGCTGATCGCCGGCAATGCCGATGCCTGGGCGCCGGATTCGCGCACTGACGCGGCGGTCGTCGCAGCGATCCGATCGGGCCGGAGCATGAGCGTCGAGACCCTGGGCAAGGGCGGCCAGCCCTTTGCCGATGTCTATCCCTTGCGCGGCGCCGCGACCGCGATCGACGCCGCGACCCTGGGCTGCGCGCGCAGATAATCGATCAGCCCCTCGGCCAGATGGTCGAAGGTCGCCCTGATCCGCGCCACGCCGCGCATGTCCTCATGCATCACCACCCAGGTATCGAGATCGAGGTCGAACGCGTCGGGCATCACCCGGACCAGCGCGGGATCGCGTGCGGCGAGCGGGATCTGGCAGATGCCGATGCCGATCCCGGCGCGAATCGCGGCAAGCTGGGCGAGGTCGCTGTCGCTGCGGAAGATGAAGTCCTCGCGGCCGATCCGGTACCGGGCCTGTAGGGCGCGCAGCGTGGTGTTGTCATGCTCGACCCCGATGATGCCGATCGCCCGGAGCTCGTCGAATGTCCGCGGCGTGCCATGCGCCGCGAGATAGTCGGCGCGGGCGTGCAGCCCCAGCGGCACCGCGCCGATCCGCCTTGCGACCAGCGCATTCTGGGTCGGGCGGACCATGCGGATCGCGATATCGGCCTCGCGGCGCAGCATGTCCTCGTTGCGGTTGCTCGGCGACAGTTCGAACACCAGCGCGGGATGCATGCGGCGCAGCGATGCGAGGATCGGCGGCAGCACCTCGACCGCGATGATTTCGCTGGCCGAGATGCGCACCGTGCCCCCGATCTCCTGCGCGCCCGCCGATCCGGCACGCACAAAGGCATCGGCGGCCATCGCCATCGCTTCGGCATGATCGCGTAGCGCCATCGCTGCCTCGGTCGGCTGTAAGCCGCCGGACGAGCGGGTGAACAGCGGCACGCCGAGCGACGCCTCCAGCTCCTCGATTCGCCGCCGCACCGTCGGCTGCGCGACCGACAATGCCCGCGCCGCGGCGGAAAGGCTGCCCTCGCGCAGCACGGCGAGAAAAGCGCGCTGGCGCTCCCAATCGATGTTCATCAAAAATGTATAGGCCGACTCTATCTCCCTGACAATTTTCAATGAGGTCGAGTCGCCGCATATCACCGCCATCAACGTGATGGAGGCAGCAATGACGAACGGAAAGACGGCCCTGGTGCTCGGCGCAACGGGCGGCGTGGGCGGTGAGACGGCACGCGCGCTGATCGCGCATGGCTGGACGGTGCGTGGCCTGACCCGCACGCCGCGCTCGAGCGACGACGGCATCGCCTGGATCACCGGCGACGCGCTCGACCGCGACGCGGTAGTACGGGCGGCCGAGGGCGTCTCGGCGATCGTCCATGCGGTGAACCCGCCGGGCTATCGCGACTGGGAAAAGCTGGTGATGCCGATGCTCCACAACAGCATCGCGGCGGCCGAAAGCGTCGGCGCCCGGCTGGCGTTGCCGGGCACCATCTATAATTACGATCCGCGCTCGGTGCCTGTCGCACGGGAAGATTCGCCGCAGCGGCCGAACACGAAAAAGGGCGCGTGGCGCGTCGAGATGGAGCGCGCGATCGAGCAGGCGTGCGATCGCGGCATGCGCGCGGTGATCCTGCGCGCCGGCGACTTCTTCGGGCCGCGGCCGGGCAATAGCTGGCTGTCGCAGGGGCTGGTCACGCCGGGCAAGCCGGTGAAGCGGGTGATGTATCCCGGGTCGCGCGGCGTCGGCCATGCCTGGGCCTATCTGCCCGATGTCGCGGAGACCTTTGCGCGGCTGCTCGATCGCGATGCCGATCTGCCGGCCTTTGCCCGCTATCATTTCCGCGGTGTCTGGGATGGCGACGGCACCGTCATCGTCGACGCGATCCGCGCCGCCACGGGCAATCCCGGCATCAAACAGGGCGGCTTTCCCTGGGCGCTGCTGCCACTGATCGCGCCGTTCAACGCCACGATGCGCGAGATGATCGAGATGCGGCCCTATTGGCAACACCCGGTCGAACTCGACAATCGGGCGCTGGTCGAGATGCTGGGCGAGGAGCCGCACACGCCGCTGGCCGAGGCAATGACGACGACCCTTCGGGCACTGGAATGCGGGGTGGAGTAGAAAAACCCGACGAAATCGCCTATGTGCGCCGCCATGCTTGATATCCCGACGCACTCCATGCCCATCCCCGGGCACATCGACCCCGTGCCCGTCCCCCGCGCGCCGACCCTGCGCGAGGACGGCAAGGTCGACCTGATCGGCCTGCCGCGCGAGGCGATTCGTGCCGCGCTGGAAGAAGCGGGCATGGAACCGAAACAGGCCAAGCTGCGCGCCAAGCAGCTGTGGCACTGGATGTACAATCGCGGCGTGACCGAGTTCACGACGATGACCGACATCTCCAAGACTCAGCATCCCTGGTTCGCCGAACGCTTCGTGATCGGCCGGCCCGAGGTGGTCGAGGCACAGGTCTCGACCGACGGCACGCGCAAATGGCTGCTGCGCTCGCCCGACGGGCAGGATTACGAGATGGTGTTCATCCCCGATGCGGATCGGGGGACGCTCTGCGTGTCGAGCCAGGTCGGCTGCACGCTCAACTGCCGCTTCTGCCACACCGGCACGATGCGGCTGGTGCGCAACCTGACCGCGGGCGAGATCGTCGGCCAGGTCATGCTCGCGCGCGACGGCCTGGGCGAATGGCCGAGCCAGCCCGAGGGGCGCATGCTCACCAACATCGTGATGATGGGCATGGGCGAGCCATTGTATAATTTCGATGCGGTGCGCGACGCGCTGAAGCTGGTGATGGACGGCGACGGGCTTGCCCTGTCGAAGCGTCGCATCACCCTCTCCACCTCGGGCGTGGTGCCGATGATGGCGCGTGCCGGCGCCGAGATTGGGGTGAACCTCGCCGTCTCGCTCCACGCCGTGACCAAGGAAGTCCGCGACGAGATCGTCCCGATCAACCGCAAATACGGCATCGAGGAATTGCTCCAGGCCTGCGCCGATTATCCCGGTGCCAACAATGCCCGGCGCATCACCTTCGAATATGTGATGCTGCGCGACAAGAACGACAGCGATGCCGATGCGCATGAGCTGGTCCGGCTGATCCGCCATTACCGCCTGCCCGCCAAGGTGAATTTGATTCCGTTCAACCCCTGGCCCGGCGCGCCCTATGAATGCTCGACGCCCGAGCGGATCCGCAGCTTCTCGAGCATCATCTTCGAAGCCGGCATCTCGGCCCCGGTGCGCACGCCGCGCGGGCGCGACATCGACGCCGCCTGCGGCCAGCTCAAGACCGCGTCGGAGAAGAAGAGCCGCGCCGAGCTCGATCGCCAGGCCGAGGAAAAGCTCGCGGCGCTTGGCTGACCTTTTGCGTCAATATCTTCCGTTCGTGCTGAGCTTGTCGGGCCGAAGGCGGCCGGAGGCCAACCACTGCTCTTCCTTTGCCGGCCGCGGAAAAGAAGAGCAGGCCTTCGACAAGCTCAGGGCGAACGGAGGGTGATGGTGCCTGCGCTAACCTCTCTGGCCCTCGCCGCCGGTGCCGGGCTGCTCGCCGGCGCGATGAACGCGCTGGCCGGCGGGGGCACCTTCGCCACCATGCCGACCCTGATCGCCCTCGGCCTGCCCTCCCCCGTCGCCAATGCGACGAGCAACGTCGCGCTTCAGCCCGGACTCGGCGCCAGCGCCTGGGCCTATCGCAAGGATCTGGGGCCGCTCGCCGGTTTCTCCATGCCGGTGCTCGCCGCGATCACCTTTGCCGGGGGCCTGGCCGGCAGCCTGTTGCTCGTTGCGACGCCCGCGCGGCTGTTCGACATGGTCGTGCCCTGGCTGCTCCTGCTCGCCACGATCGTGCTCGCCTTTGGCCAGCGCGCGGCGGTGGCGCTGCACCGGCGCGTCACGATCGGCCCGAAGACGCTGGTCATCGCGCAGGTCCTGCTCGGCATCTATGGCGGTTATTTCGGCGGTGGGGTGGGGTTGATGATGACCGCGGCGTTCGGGCTGCTCGCGCATCAGGAACCGCACAAGATGGCAGGCGCGCGCACCCTGATGGTGGCGACCGCCAATGCGGCGGCGGCGCTGATCTTCATCGTCGCCGGCATGGTGCGCTGGATCTACTGCATCCCGATGCTGATCGGCGCGATCGTCGGCGGCTATCTCGGCGCGCGGCTCGGGCAGATCCTGCCGCCGCTGGTCATCAGGATCTGGACCCTGCTGATCACCGCGGTGACGACGGCGGTGTTCTTCTGGCGCGCCTACGCCTGAGCGGCGGGCGCGGCGGCGAAGAACATCAGATGGACCAGCCGGCCATTGTCCGGCCGGTCGCCGAAGGCGGCGCCCGAATTATGGAACATCCACGGGCTGAACAGGATCAGCCGGTTGAAGCGCATCGGCACCGTCATGGTCTTTTCCCAGCGCGACGGCTTCAGCGTGTCCTGGTTGACCACTTCCTCGATCAGCCGGTTGATGTCGGTATAGCCCGCGGCGAACAGACCGGCCTCGGTCTGGGGCACGCGTTCGAGCCCGGTCGGGCGGTGGCTGAAGAAATCGGTGCCGCCGCGGCAATGCTCGGGCAGCGAGAGATAGAGGATGCCCGAATAGAAACACGGATCGATATGGACGCCGCTCGCGCCCTTGTCGCCTTTCAGGGTCAGGCGGCAATGCTGGTGCGTCGTCCCGGCAGCGGGTTGTAACCGAACGCCCGTCCGCGACGAAACAGCATCGTCGAGGCCGGCGATCGGCAGCGGCCGGGTGGAGAGAAGCCCCGGATAATTGCCCTTCTTGAAGGCCGGATCATAATCGAGCGCCAGCGCCTGGGCGCGAAAGCTCAGGGGATCGCGCAGGAAATCATCGATGACCATCAGCGACGGCAGCATGGCCATGGCATGGCAGATTTGCCGACCGCGGGGAACGCCGGTTTTTACCTGCTATCGAGCGATAACAGCGAAAGAACAGGGAAATATTTTATTTTCTTGTTTTTCGGGCACGAAAACCGTCATTTTTCACGATATTATTCTGCTAAAACAACGGGATATGCTACACTTCCCTGATGTGCGGAACAGCGAAATCCGATGCGGGAACAGGGAAAATTCCGGAACAGCGTTAAGCCCTGAACGCGTTTGACGATGAGAAACAGCAGCGCGGGCCGAAGAGCTCGCGCGGTGCCCCCGTTGCACAAAGAGTGACGCGATTGAATCGACCCGGGCCCGATTGCGGCTCTACAACGGGCCCGAAATAAGGATATGCAACCGCCATGGATGATGCGCCCTTATCCCCCGAGACCGAGGCCGCGCGGCCAACAGGGGTGATCTACCGCCATGGGCTGGCGACGCGGCTGTGGCACTGGGTCAACGCCGTCACGATCTTCATCCTGCTCGGCAGCGGGCTGATGATCTTCAACGCGCATCCGCATCTCTATTGGGGTCTCTACGGCGCGAATTACGATCATGCCTGGCTGACCCTGCCGCAATGGCCCGGCTGGCTGACCATCCCGGCGAACTACAATCTCGCCATCGCCCGGCGCTGGCATTTGCTGTTCGCGCTGCTGTTCGGCTTCGGCCTGTTGTTCTTCATGGTGGCGAGCCTGATCAACCGGCATTTCCAGCGCGACCTGCGCGTCCGGGCCACCGAGTTGACGCCGCGCAGCCTGTTCCATGACCTGCGCGAGCATGTCGCGCTGCGCTTCCACGATCCGGAAAATCCGGGCGCGTTCAACATCTTCCAGAAGCTGTCCTATGTGCTGGTGATCTTCGTGCTGATCCCGCTGATGATCCTGACCGGCCTGACCATGTCGCCGGGCATGAACGCGGCCTGGCCCTGGCTGCTCGACCTGTTCGGCGGGCGGCAATCGGCGCGGTCGATCCATTTCATCGTCGCGGCCGCGCTGACCGGGTTCATCATCGTCCATCTCGCGCTCGTGATCATCGCCGGGGCCTGGAACGAAGTGCGATCGATGATCACCGGTCGCTGGACCATCCCGGAGGATGAGGCATGAGCCGCATCATCACCCGCCGCGCCCTGATCACCAGCGCGGCCGTCGGCGGCGCCGGCCTGCTGACGGGTTGCGACAAGGTCGCGAACGACCCGGGATTTCGCAAGATCCTGTTCGCGGGCGAGAAGATGAACCTGGGGCTGCAGCGCGCGCTGATGAATCGCGACGCGCTCGCCCCTGAATTCCGCCCCGACCAGATGTCGCCGCGCTTCCGCACCAATGGGACGCGCAACCCCAATACGCCCGATTATACCGCGATGCTAGCGGAGCGTTTCGCGCAGTGGCGGCTCCAGGTCGGCGGGCTGGTCGCGCGCCCGCTCAGCCTGTCGCTGGCGCAGATCCGCGCGATTCCGGCCCGAACCCAGATCACCCGGCACGATTGTGTCGAAGGGTGGAGCGCGATCGGCAAATGGCATGGGCCGATGCTCGGCACGATCCTGAAGGCAGCGGGGCTCAGGTCCGATGCGCGCTATATCGTGTTCACCTGCGCCGACCTGTTCAGGGGCAAGAATTATTACGAATCGATCGACGTGATCGATGCCTTCCATCCCCAGACCATCCTCGCCTGGGCGATGAACGATGCGGTGCTCGATGTCGGGCACGGCGCGCCGATTCGCCTGAGGGTGGAGCGCCAGCTTGGCTACAAGCACGCCAAATATGTCATGCGCATCGATGCGGTCGCTTCGCTGGCCGGAATCGGCAAGGGCAAGGGCGGCTATTGGGAGGACAATGTCGATTACGATTGGTATGCTGGCATCTGATTGTTAGGAGCCCATTTTATATGGCTCTGATCGATCGATTCCTCGCCGCTCGCGTCAAGCGCGGACAGCTTACCGTCCATCACGCCAACGGCACCGTCAGGGTGTTCGGCAAGCCGGATCCCGATCCGGATTTCCCGAACGTGACGATCCGCTTCACCGACAATGGCGCGGCCAATTTCATCACGCGTCATCCCAGCCTGGGGGCGGGGGAGGCCTATATGCAGGGCCGGATGGCGGTGGATGGCGAAGACATCATGGGCCTGGTCAAGCTGATGACCGCCAATGACCTGTGGGAACATGGCCTTGGCGGCCTCCATCCCAGCCGGGCCCGCCGAGCGGTCGGTGCGGTCACCCACCGCATCAGCCGAATCAACATGGCGCGCCGCTCGAAGAAGAACGTCGCGCACCATTATGATCTCAGCGACCGGCTGTACGATCTCTTCCTCGATGCCGACCGCCAGTACAGCTGCGCCTATTTCACGGATCCGGCCAATAGCCTTGAACAGGCCCAGGCGGACAAAAAGGCGCATATCGCTGCCAAGCTCGCGCTGAAGCCGGGCATGACGGTGCTCGATATCGGCTGCGGCTGGGGCGGCATGGCGCTCTATCTGCACGAGAAGACCGGTGCCAGCGTGCTCGGCGTTACCCTGTCGGAGGAGCAACTCAAGGTTGCCCGGCGCCGTGCCGAGGAAGCCGGCGTCGCCGACAAGGTGACGTTCGAGCTGATCGATTATCGGCATGTGACGGGCAAGTTCGACCGCATCGTCTCGGTCGGCATGTTCGAACATGTCGGCCCGGCGCACTACCGGACCTTCTTCAGGCAGTGCCGCAACCTGCTGACCGATGACGGCGTGATGCTGCTCCACACGATCGGCCGCGCAGGTGGGCCGGGCGTGACCGACGACTGGACCGCGAAATATATCTTCCCGGGCGGCTACAACCCGGCCTTGTCGGAGATCGTGCGGGCGCATGAGGGGCTGCGGTTCTTCCTCACCGACGTCGAGGTGCTGCGGCTGCATTATTCCTACACGATCGACCACTGGTACGAACGCACCGTCGCGGCGCGCGACGCCATCGTCGCGCTGTATGACGAGCCCTTCTATCGCATGTGGCAATTCTACCTGGCCGGTGCTTCCTGTGCGTTCCGCTATGGCGGCATGGTCAATTACCAGCTGCAATATGCCAAGAATCGCCACGCCTTGCCGATTACGCGCGACTATATGATCGAGGGCGAGCAGGCGATGCGGACCTAGAGCAAACTTAGCTGGCTGGCGTCACATCTTCCCGTTCGCCCTGAGCTTGTCGAGCCGAAAGCGAGCCAAGCTCAACGGCTGTTCTTTCTTCCGAGCAAGCGAAGAGCAGGGCTTCGACAAGCTCAGCCCGAACGGGGGTGGTGGATCAATCCAGCTCGAAAACGCGCTGGAGGTTTCGGTTCGCTTACCGCTTTTCCAGCCTGGCCTTCAGATCGGCCAGCCCGGCAAGCGCGCCGAGCGGCTTTGCCTCTTCCTCGCTGATCACGCCGGCTTCCTTCAGTACCGCCGCCGCGTTCGGCCCGCGCGGAAAGGGGTCGAGCGCGAGCGCCATGGTCTCCGCCGCCGCTTCGCCCAAATCGATCGCGGCGCCATCGAAGCTCATCGTGTCGAGCGCATCCTCGCTGAGCTCGACCTCGTCGCTTTCAGGCTCGTTCCCGGCGACGAAGCGAAGCGCGACGGGTTCGTCGACCGAGACGGGAATCGGATCGTCGGTGACGACACAGGCCTGAACCACCGCGGCCACCACTTTTCCGTGCGCGACCACTCCGGCCGCATCGCGGCGGAGACGGAAAATGCCGTCAAGCCGCTCGATTGCCTTCAGCCCGAAACGCGCCGCCAGCGCCGCCCGCTCCTCGGCATTGGCGGACACTTCGATCTCGCGTTCGCCCTCGCCGATCGTGTCGATCCGCTCGAGCCGGGAGAATTCGGGTACGGTCATGGCAGTTCGCCGGCGAGCAGAACGCCGGTCGGCGTCGCCGTCAGCGACTCGCGCAGCGCAAGCAGCGATTCGCGCGCATGAACCAGCGCCGTCGTTTCGGGCGCCGCGCCGCGATACAGGTTGCGGACCAGCGCGGCGTCCAGATCGGCCACGGTCGCTGCGTCGCGATAGGCACCGAGCCGGCCGCCGAGCATGCTCATCATCTTGCCGATATGCTTGCCGACGACGATGTCACCGATGCCGATCTCGCGCAGTTGCCCGTCCATGTCGTCGACGAAGCGCTCCGTCAGCTTCGCGCTGGGGCCGGCGGCGACAGGATCGCCCTCGAGCCGCAGCAGCACGAAGGAAAGGATGGTCGCGACCATGTCGAACCGGCCGTCGATCGAGTCGGGGACCCCGCCCTTTTCGTACCAATGGGGCAGGCGCGCGCGCGTGATGACCGCATTATAGAGCGGCAGCGCCTCGTCATCCCGGCTACCGAACAGCTTCGCGATCCATTGCACGTCTCAAGGTCTCCCGCGCGTGCCCTTGTTTGGCCGCGTTCATCCGCATATTGAGGCTGGCGGCGCATGATGCAATGCACTCGCGTTGCCGCGCCGGCGTGCCTGGAGAGTATGATGAGTGTGATTTCCGCCCGCTTGATGATGGGCGCCGCCCTGGGCCTCGCGACGATCGCCGCCGGTGGCTGCACGCCGCTGCGCATGCACCAGGGCTATGTGGTCGACGCCGACCTGGTCAATTCGGTGCAGCCGGGCGTCGACAATCGCCAGTCGGTGCTCCAGGTGCTGGGCAAGCCGAGCTTCGCCAGCCAGTTCAACCAGGGCGAATGGTATTATGTCTCCCGCGACACGCGCAATTTCGCGTACAACAACCCCAAGGTGACCAGCCAGACGACCCTGCGCGTCAGCTTCGACGCCAAGGGCAATGTGACCGCCGTGACCCGGACCGGCGCCGAGCAGATCGCAAAGATCAGCCCGTCGGGCGAAAAGACGCCGACGCTCGGCCGCAAGCGCAGCATCTTCGACGAGCTGTTCGGCAATATCGGCACCGTCGGCGCCGCCGGCATGGGCCCGGCGGGTGGCGACAATGGCGGCCGCGACACGCCGTAAACAGCCATTCCGGGCGGAACCCAACGCGCCTTCATCCTTTCTATCGCCTGACTGGGTGGTTCGCACCCCGTTCAGCGCGACTCGACCAGAAGGGTCGCGCGGCGGCACCCCTTTTCGGGTGTTTCCGGGAGAGAATGGAGAATATCATGCGTAAATTCATCATGCTGACGCTGATGGCGGCGACGGTGTTGCCGACGACCGCAATGGCGCAGTCGAACCGCGAAGTGCGCCAGGACCGGCGTGACCTTCGCCAGGAACAGCGCGAGCTGAACGATGCCCATCGTCGTGGCGACCGCGGCGACATTCGCGACCAGCGCCGCGACGTGCGCGAGGCCCGGCAGGAGCTGCGCGAGGACGTTCGCGACCGCAACCGCCGCTGGGGCCGCAACGACTGGAACAGCTATCGCAACCAGAATCGCGCGCTTTATTCGCGCGGCAACTGGCGCGCGCCGTTCGGGTACAACGCGTTCCGCCCGGGCGTGCGCATCCGGTCCAGCTATTACGGCCCGCGCTATTTCATCAACGATCCGTGGCGCTATCGCCTCGCGCCGGTCGGCTACAACCAGCGCTGGGTGCGGCACTATAACGACGTGCTGCTGGTCGACACCCGCCGCGGCATCGTGATCGACGTGATCCGCAACTTCTACTGGTAAGATCCTCGTCACCCCCCGGGCGGCATCGCCGCCCGGATATGGCCGCGTCCGCCCTCGGGTGGGCGCGGCCTTTTATCTGATGGTGAAGAGTGTCTGGTCCACCACCCGGCCGCTGGCATCGATCAGGCGCAGCCGGTGCTGGCCGGGCGCGGCGAGGATCTGGGGCTGCGAATCGGCCGCGCCGAGATCGCGCCGGTCGAGCAGCAGGCGGTGCGCGGTGACGTCGCCCGAGACGCCGACCGCAAGGCGCTGGCGGTCGGGCGGAATGTCGGGGTCGATCGCATAGACGCTGCCCGCGACCGGATTGACGATGCGCGGGCGGCGCGCGGCCTGGGGCGCGGCGGCGATCTCGCTCTGCGCGGTGCCGGCCAGGAAATATTCGAGGCGCGGCTGTTCGACATGGTTGGCGAAGCGGATCGCGCGCTGCTCGATGCCGGCGGGGCGCGGCGGCGCGACCATCTTGCGATCGGCGTTCAGCGCCAGCATCAGATCGCGCCACACCGGCGCGGCGCCGCTGGTGCCCGAGACGGCGCGCATCGGATCGCCCTCCAGATTCCCGACCCAGACCGCGACGGTGTATTTGTCCGAAAAGCCGATGCACCAATTGTCGCGCATCGCCTTGGACGTACCTGTCTTCACCGCCGCCCAGAAAGGCAGGCGCAGCGCCGAATCGAGGCCGAAGGTCGCGGCGCGGGCATTGGGATCGGCCATCATGTCGGCGACGATCCAGGCGGCCTGGGGCGTGGTGACCTTGCGCGGCGCTTCATGCGGGGCATCGGCGGTGAGGCGCAGCGGCGACCAGCGGCCGCCATTGGCGAGGCTGCGATAGGCATCGGCCTGTTCGAGCAGGGTGACCTCGGCTGAGCCGAGCGCGAGCGAGAAGCCGTAATATTGGCCATCCTCGGTCATGCCGCGATAGCCCGAATCCCACAGCCGGTCGCGGAACGGATCGACCCCGACGAGCAGCAGGGTGCGCACTGCGGGCACGTTGAGCGAGCCGGCTAGCGCCGAACGCGCCGAGACCTGGCCCTTGAAGCCGCGGTCGTAATTCTGGGGCACGTACAGGCCCGAGGCAGTGTCGAGCTGGACCGGCGAATCGTCGAGGATCGAGGCGGGGGTGAGATATCCCTTCTCGATCGCCTGGGCGTAGAGAAAGGGTTTCAGGGTCGATCCGGCCTGGCGATAGGCATTGGCGCCATCGACCGACGGCGCGGTCGAGGCCCCACCGATGCCGCCGACATAAGCGAGCACGTCGCCGCTGGCATTGTCGAGCACCACCACCGCGCCGTCGCGGGCGCGGGCGCCGCCAAGGCCCTGGAGCTGACGCTTCAGCGCAGTGATGGCGAATAACTGGATGCGGCGGTCGAGCGTGGTTTTGATGCGCAGGCCGGGTTTACGCAGCAGGCGGTCGGCGAGATGCGGGGCGAGGCCGGGGTCGAGCGCGAGGCTGCGCGTCGGGCCGAGCATCGAGGCGGCCTCGCCGGCGAAGCGGGCGCAATCCTTTTCGTGCGACAGGGCGCAGGCGCGGCGCGCGACCCGGGTCGAATCGGCCTGGGGGTCGGGGAGAAGCGCAGCCAGTAGCAGCGCATCGTCTCGGGCGAGCGCATCGGGCGTCTTGCCGAACAGGCCGAGCGCCGCCGCGCCGATGCCCTGCGCCTCGCCGCGGAACCCTGCGAGGTTGAGATAGGCCTCCAGGATCTGATCCTTGGTCCAGGCGCCCTCCAGCGCCCAGGCGGCGCGCATCTGGCGAATCTTGTCCCACCAGCGGCGCGAGCCGGGCGCGGCGAGCCCGGGCGCGAGATAGCCCGCGAGCTGCATGGTAATGGTGCTGGCGCCGCGGGCGCGCTCACCCTGGGCCCTGTCGCGCGCGACACCCGCCAGCGCGAGCAGATCGACGCCGCCATGGCCGAAGAAGCGCCGGTCCTCGGCGGCGATCAGTGTTTCTCGGGTGACGGTCGAGACCTTGTCGAGCGGCGTCCAGCCGAGCCGGCGCGCGGCGAAATCGACCCGCGCGCTGTCGATGAGGTTGCCGTCGCGGTCATAGAGCCAGGCTTCGGACGGATGCCAGGCTGTGCGGACCTGGACATAGCCGGGGAGGGGTGGGGGCAGGGTGGCGTAATCGATCGCCGCATAGATCAGGGCGACCAGGCCGATCCCGGCGAAGGTCATGCCTGCCTTGGTGCGCAACGCCGCCCAGAAGCTTGTCGCCCCATGGCGCATCCGCAGGTCGAGCGCCTCCAGTCGCGCAGCCGGGCTCTGGCCTTCGCCGGAAAAGAACCGCTCGATCCGTCCCAGTGCGCTGGTCAAATATGCGCGCATCTCACCGCTGCGCCACCGTTATCGGCGCATTGGGCAGCTGGGCGCGGATCGCGGGCGAATACATCGCCTCGACCCGCGACGGCGGCAGGTTGAACCGGCCCGCGCCGTTGAGGCGGACCAGATAGCTGACCGTCAGCTTGCCCTTGGGCAGCCAGGAGAAGAAGGCGCGCCACGAATCATTGCCGCGCTCGACATAAGCGAGCTGGGCGCCGACCTCGACATTCCACAGCTTGCCTTCCCCGTCCTGCGCGACGAAGTCGACGCCGCCGCCATTGCTGCCCTGATCGGCGAGGATCTTCGACTGGCCGCCGAGATCGCCGATGATCGTGCCGCCCGCCGGGATCGGATCGTCGATCACCACCCAGTTGCGTTCGGCCGTCGCCTCGACCGTGATCGTCACCTTCACGACGTCGCCGCGGGTCAGCACGCCCTTGGTCCGCGCCTGCACCACATCGACCTTGCGCGACAGGCGGTAGCCCGCGTTGAGCGGCTTGGTCAGCGGCACCGCGGCCGAGACCGACACGCTCGCCCAGGGCCCGGCCCCGCCCGATTGCGAGAGGCGGAGCGGGGTCTGCGTTGCGGGGAGCGGGAAGCTCGCCTGGCGCAGGTCGACCGTGAGCGGCCACGCCCTGGAGACGGTGCGGCTGCCCAACATGAGCGAGGTCGTGCCGGCGATCGCCTCGGCCGGGTAAAGCGTCGCGAACTTGCGTGCGGCGACGGTGCCCCAGGCATTGGCGGTGGTCGTGTCCCAATGGCCGCGGATCTGGCGCAGCGACACGCCGACCATCATCTTCGGCGCATCGTCCTGCCAGCCGGGCCGGCCGAGCGTGGCGAGCAGCGCCTTGATCGAGGCCTCGTCGCTCGACGACATCAGCCACCAGGCCGAGCTCGACGCATCGGTCAGATCGAGCCTTGTGCCCTCATAGGCGATGCGCGAGCGGATCACGCCTTCCGCAGCCGCCTTCAGCGCGGTGCCGTTGGCGAGGCCGGGGATCTTGTCGAGCGCCATCAGATAATCCGCGACGCTGGCGGTCGGCATCTCTTTCGGCGTGATGCTGATCTGGCCGAGCATCGCCGGCGTCGCCGCGCCGGCCCGGGCCAGCGCGGTGAAGGCAGCGACCTTTTCCAGGCGGACATCGCCATAGGTCTCGTGCCGCAGCCGGCCGTCGAGCACTGCCTTCAGCCCCTCGATCATGCGCGTGCGCGATGCCTCGGGGATGGGCAGGCCGGCATCCGCCGTCAGCGACAGGACATAGGCGGTGAGGATCTCCGATCCTTCCAGCGAGTCCGACGGCCAGAAGCGCAGCAGCCCGTCCGGCGCCTGATAGGTCGGGATCGCGCCGGCCAGCGCGGTCCAGCCCGCCGAATCGCCCAAAGCGACGATGCGCGACAGGCGCTGTTCGAAACAATCATAGGGATAGGCCGACATGAAGGCGCGCACCCCCGCGAGCGGCGGGGCGAGCGTGTCGTCCAGCTTGATGTCGACCAAACCGCGACCCGGCAGCGCGCCGGCGGGCGGGGCGATGGGGATCATCGTATCAGTCCCGACCCGGGCGAGCGTCGCCGCCCAGACTTCGACCGGCACCGCGGGTACGACGTCCTGGTTGACGGTGAGCTGGTCGGCCGCCTTGCCATTCTCCGCCCTGGCGCTGACGTGCCAGCGGAGATTGGCGACATTGCCCGGCGCGGTGAGGTTCCAGGCAACGGGTGTCGCGCCGCCCGCCGGGATGATGACGGTCAGCGGTTTGCCCTGCGCGACGCGTGGGGTGACGTCGATCGTGGCGGTGACTTTCATCGGCTTGTCCGAGCCGTTCCGCAGCGTGAAGCCCGCCGCGAAATAATCGCCGGTGCGCACCAAAGGCGGCAGGCCGGCGAAGATCGACAGGTCCTGCGCGGTCCTGACGCTCGCCATGCCGGTGCCGAAGAGTTGCGCGCCGTCGGTCGCGATCGCGACCAGCTTGAACGAGGACAGCGCGTCGCTCATCACCACCGGAATCCGGGCATGGCCGTTGGCATCGAGCGCGACGCGGCCCTTCCACAGCAGCACCGGCTGGAAATTCTCGCGGTTGAGACCCGACATGTCGTTGCCGCCACCGCCGCCCGCCTCGACCGCCTTGCGGCCGTAATGGCGCTTGCCGACGACCTGCATCTGCGCGGTCGAGGTGAGCACCGAGAGCGAGCGTTCGCCCATCATCGCGGTCAGCACGTCCCAGCTTTCATTGGGCGCGAGCTGGAGGATCGCCTCGTCGACCGCGGCGAAGGCGACATCGGCGGTGGCCGCCGGCTTGCCGTCGGGAGTCTTCACCTGCACATCGACCTGCGCGGTGTCGCGCGCGGCATATTTCTCCCTGTCGGCCTTGACCGCGACCTGGAGCTGATGCGCTTCCCAGCCGACCTTCACCTTGGCCATGCCGAGGCGGTAGGCGGGCTTGGCGAGATCGACCAGCGCGGTCGGCTCGGGCGCGGCGGGCGGGCCGCTGGCAAGGCCGAGGCTCTGTGCGATGCCGTGGACCCAGCTCCAGAAGCCGCCCTCTACGCGCCCGCGCACCGCCATGACCGAGACGAACACGTCGGGCGCGTACGAGCCCGGCATCTTCACCTCGACGACCGGATCAGTGCCCGACAGGGTCGTCACATAGGAGGACAGCACGCCCTCGCGCTCGACGGTGACCAGGGCGGTCGCCTCGCGGAACGGCATGCGCACCTGGAAGCGCGCGGTCTCGCCGGCCTTGTAGCTGGTCTGTTCGGGCACGACGTCCATGCGGTCGCCATTGTCGCCGCCGAACCACCAGTCATCGTCGCCGGCAAGCCAGACCGAACGGGTAGCGCGCGCCACATTGCCATTGGCATCGGTCGTCGTCGCGACGGCATAGACTTCGCCCGAGACGCCGGGATCGGCCTTGCACTGGGCCAGGCCCTGCGCATCGGTCGTCGCGGCGCAGGTGCCGGCGAGCTTCTCGGTCTTCATCTGGTTGTCATAGGCGTAGAAGCCGCCGATCAGCCGGCGCCGCGCGGTCAGGATCTTGCGGCTGTAGAGCGCGACCGAGATCTTCTGGTTGGCGATCGGCTTGCCCGAGGTGTCGAGCGCGACGAAGCGCAGGCGCAGATCGTCCTGCTTCATCAGCCAGCCATCGGTCTTGATGCCGATCTGCACCGCGGAGGGGAAGATCGGGATGCGGCGCGACGCGGTCAGCACTTCGCCGTTCGCGTCCTGATAATCCATCTCGACCAGCATGTCGGTCGCGCCGTCGAGGCCCTGCGGCACCTCGATCACCGATTTGGTCGTGCCGTCGCCGCCAAGCGTGGCGGGCAAGGTCTGAGTCGGCGGGAGCGGCGTCTGCTCCTCCTCGCCGTCGCCGTCGAGCGGCTTGGTCCCTTCCTGCACGGCGTTGCCGCCGAAGCTATAGCCCTCATAGCCCTCGGGCGTGGAGCTTCGCCCGAAATAGCCGACGCGCAGGTCGACCGGCAGGTTGGAGGCCCCACCCCCCGAGAGATAACCGACGAACAGGTCGAGCGGCAGCGTCCTGGGCCTGACCGCGGCGTCCTTCGGCCCGGTCACCGTCGCGCGCATGGTCGGCAATTTGTAGACGTCGACCTTGAACGACTGCGACGTGTAGATCGTCTTGTCGCCGACGATCACCTGCAGGTCGTAATCGCCCATTGGTGCGCCCTGCGGCGCGGTCCAGCTCGATTCGCCGATGCCGTTGGCGTCGATCTTGAGCGGCAGGTCGAACTGCGTGTCCGATCCGCGATGCGATAGACGCAGCGTCCCGTCGAGCGCCGGCGCCATGCCGAAGCCCGCGCCGATCGAGGTGCGCAGGATATGCTTCATGTTGATCGTCTCGCCCTGGCGGAGCAGCGCGCGATCGAACACGGTGTGGAGGATGTCGCCCTTGGCCTGATACCCGTAAGGCAGGTCGAAATCATAGGGCCGGATGCCCTCGCCCCAGGCGGTGAGGGTGAAACTGAAATCATCGCCTTCGCGCGCCGACACCATCAGCGGATGCGAACTGCCATTCTCGCAGCTGCCATAGGTTTCCGGCTCGGGCAGGCCCTGCGGCACGAACACGCCGCCGCTCGCATCGGTGGTACCGCGCGCGAATAGTTCGCCGGTACAGCTGTCGGTGATGCGCACCGCGGCGCCCGCGACCGGCTTGCCAGTGTCGAGATGCGTCACCCAGGCAAGGCTGCGTTCGCGGCCCCATTTGAAATGCACCGCCATGTTGGTGACGAGCGCCGCGGAGGCGACATAGCGCGGCGCCTTGCGGCCGAGCAGGGCCTGGCCGAGCACCGGGCTGGCCAGTTCGACGACGTAGAAGCCGGGCTTGCCGAGCGGGATGCCGACGACCTCGAAATCCTTGCCCTTGCCGGGCAGGCCGACCTGGAGCGGCGCCCCGCCGGCATCGGCGAGAATCGATTTCGAGCCGGTATCGTTGATCGTGATCGATTCCTTGCCCCGCTTCTCCTGATGGCTCTCGTAATCGTCGGCATCCGCGACGGTGCGCAGCCATTCGGCGACCTTGCCGTCGGAGCCGTCGACGCGCAGCGAGGTGCCGGCGATCGCGGTGCTGAGCCCCCGGAGCGAGGGCTCCACATTGCGGACCGTGACGGGCAGAACGCCCTGTTCCTTCGCCTCGAGAATGCCGAAGGGTGCGGCGAACTTCACCAGCGGCGGCGCCTCGTCGAAACGGACCTCGAGCGGGAAGCGCTCGGCATTGGCCAATATCCGGCCGCTCTCGTCCTTGACCCCGGCGGGCAGGGTCAGCTTCGCGACGGTCGCCGGCGGCAGCGGCGCCGAGAAAGTGATGTCGCTGATCGTCGCCTTCTTCTTTTCGTCCTTGTCGAACACCGGCGCGATCGCCTTGCCGTCGGCGGTGGTGATGCGGATCTGCTCGGCGAGGCTCATCGCGATCGGCGCGGTGAAGCGGACATGCGCTGCCTCCACCGGGCTGCACCCGGCCTGGGCATTGACGCGCGAGCATTCGAAGCGCGCGGTGAAGGGTTTGCGCACGGTGTAGTCGAAGCGCTGCTCGGTGCCGGCGAGCTTGCCGCCCGCGCCGGCGATCTTCGCGCCCCAGACCAGCGCCATGTCGCGCCCCGGCGGCAGCGGACGGCGGCACTTCAGCGCGGTGACGCTCGCATAGGCCCTTTGCCTATCGGCGGCGTTGGCCGGCACCGCCGCGGGCAGGCCGGCGCTTTCCAGGAAGCTGCGGACATTCCAATTGTCCGTGCCCATCTCGCCGAGCAGCTTGCCGGGCAGGTCTGCCGCGAGCACGTCGACCGGAATCTTCTCGCCGATGCCGTCG
The DNA here is from genome assembly GCF_056404755.1 of Sphingomonas sp. P2_B6. Lineage (NCBI taxonomy): Bacteria > Pseudomonadati > Pseudomonadota > Alphaproteobacteria > Sphingomonadales > Sphingomonadaceae > Sphingomonas > Sphingomonas sp. P2_B6. The sequence continues at coordinate 7,825 of NZ_JBFUDK010000006.1, read as the reverse complement.
ACCGCGCAATAGGCATTGGCGCCGACCGAGGAGACGGTGGCGGGCATATTGGCGGCGATCAGGAACACCTGATCCTCCTCGATCTCCCCGCCATATTGTCCGGGCAGCACGGCGCGCGCGACCGGACCGCCGGCATCGACCTTGAATTCCTGCTGGCCGGTCACGGCATAGCCGGAGACGCTTTTCAGCCCGCTCTTCACCGCGAAACTGCAGCTCGTGCCGCCGGGCAGGCCGCTGCTGAAGTCATAGACATAGGTTTGCGGATCGACCCAGCGCCCCTCGCCCTCCACGGCGCAGGTGACGCCGAATGGCGACGGCGCGCGCGGATCGCCGAGCGGGACCATCGGCTGGCTGAAGCGCGCGGTGAAGGACCGGATCGCGCCGCCATCGCCGACGCCGGGCGTCGCCATCACGACCTGGGGGCTGTTGTCGCCAAGCGCGGTGATGGGCGCGAGCGCCAGTCCGAGGAGTGCCAGACGCAGTGCGAGCTTCATCGAACTCTCCCGAAAGCCGCCCGCACGCTAAGGCCCGATCCCGCTTCAAGTCCAGCCGGAACTAGCGGTCTTCTGACGGCAATATCCGGACAATTCTGCCGCCGATTGCCGGGATCACCCCTCGATCGACCGTGCCGGCCGATATTCTCCGCGTCGCGCTTTCCGCGGCGCCCCGAACAGGATATCCGCCTTGGGCAATGGACATCTATCTGCCCATCGCCAACCTCTCGGTGAACGCGCTCGTCATCGTCCTGCTCGGCGGGGGCGTCGGGCTGCTGTCGGGCATGTTCGGGGTCGGCGGCGGATTCCTGACGACGCCGCTGCTGATCGTCTATGGCATCCCGCCCACGGTCGCCGCCGCCTCGGCCGCGAGCCAGGTGACGGGCGCCAGCGTGTCGGGCGTGTTCGCGCATTTCCGGCGCGGCGGGGTCGACACCAAGATGGGCGGCGTGCTGGTCGCGGGCGGCCTGGTCGGGTCGCTGTTCGGCGGCTGGCTGTTCAAGCTGCTCCAGGCGAGCGGCCAGATCGATACGGTGATCGCCATCGTCTATGTGCTGATGCTCGGCTCGATCGGCGGGCTGATGGCGCAGGAGAGCTGGACCGCGATTCGCGCCAGCCGCACGGGCGCGCCACCGCGCCCGCGCAAACGCCGGCACCATCCGCTGGTCGCGGCGCTGCCGCTCAGGACGCGCTTCTACCGTTCGGGCCTGTACATCTCGCCGCTCGCGCCGTTGCTGCTCGGCTTTTTCGTCGGCATCCTGACCATGCTGCTCGGCATCGGCGGCGGCTTCATCCTGGTGCCCGCGATGCTGTATCTGCTCGGCATGACCACGCAGGTCGTGGTCGGTACCTCGCTGTTCCAGACCCTGTTCGTCACCGCGATGGCGACGATGGTCCATGCCACCACCACCAAGGCCGTCGATATCGTGCTGGCCGCGCTGCTGCTGCTGGGATCGGTCGCCGGGGCGCAGGTCGGCGCGCGCTTCGCGACCAAGGTGAAGCCGGAATATCTCCGCCTCGCGCTCGCGATCATCGTGCTACTCGTCGCCTTCCGCATCGGCCTCGGCCTGGGCTGGCGGCCGGACGAGATCTATTCGGTCGAGCTGTCGTGAAGCGGTTGCTCCTCCTGCTGCTCGTGCCGCTGCTGATGGGCCAATCCAAGCCAGTGCTGGTCCCCGACGTCTCGCAGCGCGACATCGAGATCGCCTATAGTTTCACCGGCGCCGAACTGCTGCTGTTCGGGGCGATCCTCTATCCCGGCGGGCGGCTGCCGGACGACGACAAGCCGACCGACATCGTCGTGGTGGTGAAGGGGCCGGTCCAGTCGATCCTGGTGCGCGAGAAGGAGAAGGTGGCCGGCATCTGGGTCAATGCGGCCCGGCTGCGCTATCGCTCCGCGCCGAGCTTCTACGCCATTGCTTCGTCGCGGCCGGTTGCCCAACTGGTCGATCAGCGGACTCAGGCGATCTACGAGCTTGGCCTGAACAGCCTGCAGCTTTCCCCGGCAAGCAGCGCGCCGGCCGACGAGCAGGACCGGTTCGCGCGCGGCCTGGTCGACCTGAAGCGCCGGTCCGGCCTGTATTTCGAGGCGCCGGGCGCGGTCGAGATCACCGACGGGGTGCTGTACCGCGCCCGCGTGACCATCCCGGCGCGCGTGCCGGTCGGGCGCTTCACCGCGGAAACATTCCTGATCCGCGACGGCCGCGTATTGGCGGCGGCGACCCGCGACATCGACATCCGCAAATCGGGGTTCGAGCGCTTCGTCGCCCGCTCCGCCGATCGCTGGTCCTTCACCTACGGCTTGACGGCCGTGGCCCTGTCGATCCTGTTCGGCTGGACCGCCGGATGGGTTGCCCGGCGCTTCTAGGAGCGCGGCGGCACGCCGCCGGCACACTCAATATTTACCAGTCTTCGGCATAGCTCGGGTGAACGACACCGGGGGAAACCGAGGAATGACCGAGATACTGGGCAGCCATGCTTTCGAGAATGCCGCGCCCGCCGGTACCGGTGTCGCGCTGCCCGAAGCAGCGGGTGACGCCATCGGGTTCGTGTTCGAGATATCCGGATCGAGCAGCCAGGTGATGCTGGATGCGCGCGCGCTCGAGCTGGCCGCGCGGCATAGCGACCCCGTTGCGGCCAGTGCCGGCCAGGTCGGCAGCCAGATCAAGATGCGGGTCGGCACCGCCTGGCTGATCGCCAATATCCGCTCGCTGAAGCTGGCCGATGGCGCGGGCGACCGCATCGCCGCCCAGGTCGATTTCCTGGGAGAGGGCGATGAGGAAAGGCTGACCGGCAAGCTGTACAAGTTCCGCCGCGGCGTGACGCGCTATCCCACGCCGGGCTGCCGTATCTTTCCGGTGACCACCGCCGACCTGAAGCAGATCTACGCCGCGGACGACCGCGCCAATATCGAGATCGGCACGGTCTATCCGACCAGCGACATCCGCGCCGCGCTCTATGTCGATGCGATGCTGGGCAAGCATTTCGCGCTGCTGGGATCGACCGGTACGGGCAAATCGACCAGCGCCGCATTGATCCTCCACCGCATCTGCGATCTCGCGCCGCAGGGCCATATCGTGATGGTCGACCCGCACGGCGAATATAGCGCGGCGTTCAAGGACAATGGCGCGCTGTTCGACGTGTCCAACCTGCAGATGCCCTATTGGCTGATGAATTTCGAGGAGCATTGCGAGGTGTTCGTCACCTCGAGCGGCTCCGAGCATCAGATCGACGCGGACATTCTCGCCAAATGCCTGTTGATGGCCCGCGCCAAGGGCCGGCTGGGCCAGGAAATCACCAAGCTGACGGTCGACGCGCCGGTACCGTATCTGCTGAGCGACCTGACCAATCTGATCCAGCTCGAAATGGGCAAGATGGACCGCGCCGGCGACACCGCGCCCTATCTGCGGCTGAAGACCAAGATCGACGAGATCAAGGCCGACCCGCGCTACAGCTTCATGTTCTCCGGCATGCTCGTCGCCGATACCATGGCCGGGTTCATCGAACGCATCTTCCGCCTGCCAGGCGGGGGCAAGCCGATCTCGATCATCGACGTGTCGGGCGTACCGTCGGAGATCACGTCCGTCGTGGTCGCGGTGCTGAGCCGCATGGTGTTCGACTATGCGATCTGGTCACGCGGCGAGGCGCAACGCCCGATCCTGCTCGTGTGCGAGGAAGCGCATCGCTATATCCCGAACGAGCGCAATGCCGACAGCTCCTCGGTTGGCCGGATCCTGAGCCGGATCGCCAAGGAAGGGCGCAAATATGGCGTGTCGCTGGGCCTGATCACCCAGCGTCCGTCGGACCTTGCCGAAGGCGTGCTGTCGCAGCTCGGCACGATCATCTCGATGCGCCTGAACAATGATCGCGACCAGGCATTCGTCCGGGCGGCCATGCCGGAGGGCGCGCGCGGTTTTCTCGATTCGATCCCGGCACTGCGCAACCGCGAATGCATCATCTGCGGCGAAGGCGTCGCCATCCCGATCCGGGTGTCGTTCGACGGGCTGGAAGAGAGCAAGCGCCCGGCCTCCGAGGACCCGCTCTTCTCCGAGCTGTGGCGCGAAGTCGGCAACGAAGACCTGATCATCGGCCGAACCTTGAAGCGCTGGCGCTCACAGGGGCGCTGACATTCTCCCCCTCCCTGACAAGGGAGGGGTATCAGCGGGCGCCGGGCTTCACTGCCATCAGGCTGGCATAGCGGGCCTTGAACGCGCGCAGCGCATCGCCCGAGAGCTGCGCGATACTGGTGAAGGACATGGAGCGCGGATTGACCGCGATGCCGTTCTTCCAGACTTCCCAATGGAGGTGCGGGCCGGTCGACAGGCCGGTCGAGCCGATATAGCCGATCACCTGCCCCGCGGCGACGCGGGTGCCGGCGCGGACCGCGATCCGGCTCATATGGCCATATCCGGTGCCGATGCCGCCGCCATGCGCCAGCTTCACGAAATTGCCGTATCCCGCATTGCGTCCGGCAAAGGCGACGATACCGGCCATCGCCGCATGGATCGGCGCGCCATAGGGGGCGCCGATATCGAGCCCCTTGTGCATGCGGGTGAAGCCGAGCAGCGGATGGCGGCGCAGGCCGAAGGTCGAGGTGACATGGCCCGCGACGGGCATGCCCATGGTGCCGCGCCGCTCATACTGGCCCGACGCCTCATACCATTGGCCGTCATTCCATTTGATCAGCCGCGTCTTCTTGCGGGCCTGGTCGAGCCCGGCGAACATCAGGCCACCGATCTGGACTTCGCCGGTCGCCGCGCGGGCCTGTTCGACGATGATGTCGAACGTGTCGCCGGCGCCGACGTCGCGGCCGACCGAGAGGCGCGTCGCCATCGCCTTGATATAGGCCTCGACGATCTTGGCGGGCACGCCGGCGGCGCGCGCCGAACGATAGAGGCTGCGCCCGGCCAGCCCCTGGAAACGGGCCGGGGTGTGATCGATCACGATCGGGTGGCGCGTCAGGACAAGCGCGCCGTTCACGCGCGACACGCTGAGATTGAGATCGAAGCGCGCGCGGAAGGACAGGAGCTCGAGCGGGCGGGCGACGGTGCGGTTCGGGCGGCGCCCGAGCGTCATGTCGATCGGCGTGCCGGGCTTGAGCTCGGCGGTGCCGACCGCGCCCGAGACGAGCTGCGCGGTGGTCGACGCTTCGCCTTCGGACACGCCGGCGCGCCGCAGCACGCGCGTGAAACTGTCGCCGGTGCCGAACAGGGTCGTGACGTCGATGATCGGGCGTTCGGGCGTTTCGGACAGCGGCGCGACCAGATCGTTCGCGGCCATGTGCCGCCCGGTATCGGCGCCCCAGGCGAGCGGCGCGATCGATTGGGCGCGCGCCTCGTCCCAGTCGGCGCCGTCGAGCGCGGGCGGCGCGATACCCGGAATCGTCCTGTCGAAGCCGGGCGCGAACATCCAGGTGGCGGCGCAGAGCGCGGCACAGGTCGCGGCGCCGCGCCACCAGTCGAGCGAGCCGATCCGCGATCCGAGATCGGGCGTCCAGTCGATCCGGCCGATCGCGTCGCGCAGGCGATCGATCGTCCGTGGTTCCGCCACGGGGACGATCGCCCGGCCGAACGACAGGGTTGCGGTGCCCCCCGTCAGATCCGAGCCATGATCACTGCGCAAGAACAAAGGCTGTCCGCCCCCAAGGTCGCGGCGCCGACTGAAATGACTGAACCCCCCGGCGCGAGGCCGCATGACTGTGGCGGCATTGTCCTAAAGTCAAATTAAGGAACGTTTCCAGGCAGGGCGGGCGCGGCGAAACGTGGCGGCCCTGCGACGATTCGCCATAGGGGTCGCGCATCCCGAATCCATCAAGCATTCGATATGGTTAGGGCAGTTTTCGATTGTCGCAGGTTGCGCCGGCGCGATCGGCACGCGATGTTGGTTTCACGATGAGGCGTGACACCGACATTCCGGTCACCGCGGTGCTGGGCCCGACCAATACCGGCAAGACCCATTTGGCGGTCGAGCGGCTGTGCGGCCATTCGAGCGGCATGATCGGCTTTCCGCTGCGGCTGCTCGCCCGCGAGGTCTATGACCGGGTGGTCAAGATCAAGGGCGCCAACCAGGTCGCGCTGATCACCGGCGAGGAGAAGATCGTCCCGAAGGACGCGCGCTGGTTCCTCTGCACCGTCGAGAGCATGCCGGTCGACCGGGACCTGGCCTTTGTCGGGATCGACGAGGCGCAACTGGGCGCCGACCCCGAGCGCGGGCATGTCTTCACGGACCGTATCCTTCGCGCGCGCGGCCGCGAGGAGACGATGATCCTTGGTTCCGAGGCGTTGCGGCCGATGCTCAAGGCGCTGGTGCCGGGGATCGAGATCCTCAACCGGCCGCGTTTCTCGACCTTGAGTTATGCCGGCGCGCGCAAGATCTCGCGCCTGCCCAAGCGCTCCGCGATCGTCGCCTTCTCGGCCGAGGAAGTCTACGCCGTCGCCGAGATGCTGCGCCGGCTGCGCGGCGGCGCCGCCGTGGTGATGGGCGCGCTTTCCCCGCGCACGCGCAATGCCCAGGTCGCGATGTTCCAGGCGGGCGAGGTCGATTATCTCGTCGCGACCGACGCGATCGGCATGGGGCTGAACATGGACGTGTCGCATGTCGCCTTTGCCAGCCTCGACAAGTTCGACGGGCATCGCCAGCGCCGGCTGACCGTGGCCGAGATGGCGCAGATCGCCGGGCGCGCCGGGCGGCACCAGCGCGACGGGACCTTCGGCGCGCTGGTCGAGGAAGGGCCGGGCGCGTTCACGCCCGAAGAAGTGCTGGCGATCGAGGAGCACCGCTTCCCGCGGCTCGACTTCCTCTACTGGCGCGACGGCGCCCCCGACATGGCAAGCGTGGATGCGCTGATCGCCAGCCTGGAAGCGCGTCCGGCCGAGCGCGTGCTGCGCGCGGCGCCGCAGGCGACCGACCTCGCGGTGCTCAAACGCCTGGCCGAAGAGGCGTGGGTGCGCGACCGGGTGCGCTCGCCGGCGATGGTCAAAAGGCTCTGGGCGGCGGCGGGCCTGCCCGATTTCCGCAAGCTTGGCGTCGACCCGCATGCCCGCTTCGCCGGGCGGGTGTTCGGGCATCTCAGCGAAGGCAGCGGCCATATCCCGCACACCTGGTTCGCCGAGGAGATCGCGCGGCTCGACAATGTCGCGGGCGATGTCGAGACTCTGGCCGGGCGGATCGCGGCGGCGCGGAGCTGGGCCTATATCGCCAACCGGCCCGACTGGCTGGCCGACCCGGCGCACTGGGCGGCGCGCGCGGCCGCGGTCGAGGAGCGGCTGTCGGACGCGCTGCATCTCAGCCTGACTCAGCGCTTCGTGGACAAGCGCACGACGATGCTGCTGCGCCAGATCGGTGCCGACAAGGGCGCCCTGCCGGTGACGATCGGGCCCGAGGGCGAAGTGATGGTCGAGGAGCATGCGATCGGGCGGCTCGACGGCTTCCGCTTCACCGTCGCCGCCGACGCGCGGCATGGCGACAAAAGGCTGTTGCTGGCGGCGGCCGAACGCCGGCTGGGCGATGAGCGGGCGCGGCGAGGGGAGAAGCTGGCGGCAGCCGAGGATGCGGCGCTGGCGATCGACGACAGCGCGCGACCGGCGATCCTGTGGGAGGGGCTGCATGTCGCCGAACTGAGCCCCGGCCGTGCCAGCCAGCCCGGGCGGTCCGCCCCCGACCGCCCGGGCTTTTTGCCAAGGACCTTCCCTCTACCCCGTTTCGGGCTGAGCTCGTCGAAGCCCTGCTCTTCTCTTCCACGGCAGAAAGAACAGCCCTTCGACAAGCTCAGGTCGAACGGAGGGAAGGTACGTCGACCCGAACAACGCTCTACGACCCGAACAACGCTCTAC